>DYTO01000001.1 GCA_020725895.1 Candidatus Hadarchaeum sp.
TCCTTCCAACAAGACTTGTAGGGGCCTAAGTAAAAACTACTTGCGGGAGTACTGTTGACGTGAAAATTTTTTCAACTCCACGTTTACGTGGATATTTCGTCATGGCTCTCGATTATAAGTATGTTATAAATTGCGGAATCTATAAATAAAGAAAAAATGATTGTGTATCGGGAGACATCACACTAATATCGGGCGGCAGGGCTGAGACGATGACGAGACTTTAGGTCTGAGGCGATATGCTTTTGCCGGAGATGAATCACCTCCAGCTTAGTCTGTGCGGCTCGCCGCCTGATATTATGGATATTTTTTGCTTCAAAAAATAAAAAAGGCGGCTTTTGGCCGCCATTTTCATTCAATTTTAACTCGTTTGGAACAACGAATCGGCTAGCGTCGGGTTGACTAATATGTCGTATAGCCTAACTGAAACGCCGTATGTCGGGTCTGTGATGGTATAGTCGCCGCTGCCGCTCCACCCTGAAAGCTGACTTGTAATCGAGCTCGTACTCGAACTGAGCGAACTGAGTTGGGAAGCAAACAACTCAGAATAATCCTGCCACCCAGTTGCCGCTGTGTAGGAATACACTTTGCTTGCACCCAGGTCTATGATCATTCTTGTTTCCACGCCAGCGACCGTTGCATCCGTCCTCATCTTTAGACTTGAAGTTCCTATGTTCTTTATGTAGTTTCTAGTTGTGATCGTCGATCTCTAGTACGTCATCTCTGCTTTGTAGTCCAAGCTTGTTGCAGAAGCTATGTTCTCGGTGGATCCGCCAGTGCTGCCACTACTCCTTGAGAGGACCAAATAGCCACCGGTGGCTGCGCCCGCAAAGATGTTTGTGGAATGTGGGAGAATCGAAACTGCTACGATAAAACAGAAAGTGAAAATATCCGCATCATTGGACGAGACATACGGGGCGTTCATCGACGCGAAAAAGCATTCAGCGTTCACGGGAAGTCGCGCGACCTGCGTCCCGAAGGCCGGCGGGAAGTTCACCGCTTGGGGCGGCTACATTTCGGGGAAGAACATCGAGCTCGTGGAGGGGAAGAGAATCGTCCAGGAGTGGAAGACCACTGAATGGCCCAGCGGCTATCCTCCATCCAGATTAGAGCTGAGCTTCAAGAAGGTCGCTGGCGGCACCGAGATATCGATGGTGCACTCGGGCATCCCGAAGGAGCAGGCGGCCGACATCAAGGAAGGCTGGACGGAATTCTACTGGGCGCCGCTGAAGGAATATTTCAAAAAGTGAATTTTTCTGGTGGGGTCGTCGAGATTTGAACTCGAGTCACCGGCTCTTTCGCCATGACCTGGGTCCCGTTCGGCAGGTTTTTTCGACCTTAAGCCGGCAGGATAGGCCAAGCTACCCCACGACCCCTATCAAATCCGTCATCACGCGCTTTTAAGAGAATTGCTTTTCCTCTCCAACACAATTTTTGCTGCCAAAAGGATCGAGTTCTTCTCCACCCCCTGGATAAAAAAGACATTTATGCGCTTTAACTCCGCCTATGAATCCACCAAGCTCCTGGAATTTCATAATAGTGGCACTGCTGCTACTCGTGATTCCTTGAATCCCTGACCAAGTTCTTTTGTCTAAATTAGAGTACATTAAAATCCCAAGACTTTTTGCAAGAGATTTCCATTATTCCACAAGTCTCGGATGCGTGCATCCAAAATTCAACCTAATCTGCGAGCCATTTTTCAGAATAACTATAGACCCCTCTGCACTCATCGCTAGTCTAAATGCCAGTGTTTTCACTTTTTGAGACTCTTCAAACAGGAATTTTATGGTCGGATGGTGAAACTCGAGATAATCCTGTAACTCCATCCTTCCAGGAGTTGTCTTGAATGAAGGAGTCAATGAAAAAATTTAGTCAAACATTTGGAGTTCAATCCGCGTTCAAAAACTGTTCGGTAACATCTTTTGTTATACTTGAAAAAACTGGAGACTTTGCCTCCTATTGCTCTTCGCCAAAATATTGAAAGTTTGGTGCAAAACCTCATCTTTTCCATAATAAACCAATTGGTACACTTTCGATTTTTCTCTTTCAAACATCCATCGGTCATTAGCATTACGGCAAGCAGTTTGTTGCATTGCTCGCTAGATAGTTGCTCAAACATGCCTCATCCGTGTCAAGTCCGTGAATGGGGTTAAGCTGGTTAGTGGAGAGGGGTCACCGAAAGTATTGCCCTGAATTTTCCTAGTGTAAAATCATTTTCTTTTCAGGTTTGAGACCAGTTCCTTCTCCAGCCAGGTCAGTGGGACGTCCGGGATGCTTATTTTCGTACTCATCCCCCTCTGCCCGACGCCGGAGCTCTGCAACTCGATCAGCCCGAGCCCCTCCAGCCTTTTGTAGTATTCCCAAAGCTGAGTGTGCTTCCTTGGAGCCTCCTCGTACTCCTCGCAAACGACCTCGTAGCTTTTCTCCACCTCACCAGTGATCGCGTAAGCCTGGTCTGTTATTCTCAACTTGCGCGCAATCGCCAGAAGGAGCAGTCTCTCGTGCAGCTGGAGTTCCCGCAGAAATTCTTTCTTGAACTCCGGGTGGATCTCGGTCTTCGCTTCTCTCGCATGCTCGGTCGAGACTTCCGAGGCCCCCTCGCGGTCGGCAATCATCCCGGCTCTCCAGAGGAACTCGAGCGCAAGCCTTGCATCACCTCGTTTGGCCGCTGCTTCAGAAATCATCTCAACCACCTCGGTGTCGACAGCCCCTCCCTTGAAAGCCTCCTCTATCCTCGGCTCCATGATGTCCTGAAGCTGCTTCGCCGTGTAGTTCGGGAGGCGGAGGATGTTGTGCATGAACGTGCTCTTAGTCGCCTCGTCCAAACGGTAGAGGAACGACTGGTCCTTCGCTATCGCGACGAGGCTTATGCGGTTCCTCTCCCCGGCCTCCTCGGCTGCCCGCGTCAGCGCGTAAACTATGTCTGGGCCGTTCAGCTGGATGAAATAGTCCACCTCGTCGAGCACCAGGATCAAAAACTTGTCCTGCGTCTTGAGATGGCTCACCACCATGTTGAGAAGCTTTTCAGGGCCGAGCCCGTGGTAAGGCCAGCGGGGGTTGTAGTGCTGGACGAGCTTTGCGTAAATCGCATAATCTGACTTGTCCTTCCTGCAGTTTATGTGGAAATAATCGACGTCAACCTTCCTGTCCTTCGCGGCGGCTTTCATCTCCGACCCGAACTTTATCGCAAGTACGGTCTTGCCCACACCGACACCGCCTGTGATGAGCGCGCGCTGGCTCGCCCTGTTCTCGACTATCGGCCTGAAGACCTGCGCGAGCCACCTGAACTCCTTGTTGCGGTGGACAAGGCTTGCCGGCACGTAATCCGGCAGAAGCTTGCCCGCGTCCCTGAAGACAGACTTTCGCTTGAGTTCTTCCTCGAGTATCCTTCTTGACATATTTTCACTTCAGATTTCAAGGAGAAGACATTAAGTTTTGCGTTTTTGGTTTTTTTCGGCCTGCGTTTCTTTGAATGCGTACTTCACAAGCGGCGGGGTCACCAGCGCTGTCACCAAAACCACGATTACTGTCATTGAAAGGAGCTCTGCCGTCACGATTCCGGCTTTGATTCCAATCGCTGCGACAACGAGGGCGACTTCCATCCTAGGCATCATCCCCACGCCTACCCTGAAAGAATCCCTGAGGCTGAACCCGCTCAGAAGTGCGCCGGCCCCGCAGCCCACCACTTTGTCAAACATCGCGATGCCAACGAGCGCCGCCGCCATGAAGCCCGCTCCCGCCAGCGCCCCAATGTCTGTGCGCACGCCCATCTCCACGAAAAATAACGGGATGAAAAACCCGTATCCAATGGTTGTCACCTTGGCCCTCAAGGCTTTTGCGAAAGGCACCTTGCTCATTATCAGACCCGCGACGAATGCCCCCGTAATCGCGGCAAGTCCTGAGCTCTCAGCGACGATGCTTATCAAAAAAACAATCACCAATGTCGCGGACAACGTGATCTCCTCGACATGCAACTTGCTTATGAAAGACAGGAAACGGGGAATCAACTTTATTCCTATGTACCCTGCGGCCAGGAAGAAAATGCCGATGACGACGAGATTAGTCGCGAGACCGAAGACCGTGAAACCCCCCAAAGCGAGCCCTGCGAGGACGCTGAGCAACACGATCCCTATGATGTCGTCTATCACGGCCGCCCCCAGTATCGTCATGCCAACTTTGGTTTGAAGCTTGTCCACGTCTATCAAAGTCCTCACCGTTATCCCCACGCTCGTGGCGGCGAGTACCGCTCCGACGAATGCCGCTTGTATTGGCGTCCAATTGAAAACAATGGCCGAGCCGAACCCAAGCAGGAACGCCGCAATCACGCCCGTCACAGCGACTATGGACGCCGATTTCTCCGATTTCTTGAATTCATCGACGTCTATCGAAAGGCCTGCCAAGAAAAGGAGGAGTATTATCCCGATTTCTGCCATCGCGCCGACCACTTCCCCGGCGGGCGCGGTTATGTTTATGTAAAGGGCCGTCCCGAAAAGTTGCTGAGAGACCAGCCCGGCCACGAATGGTCCAACGATTATGCCGGCGACCAGCTCACCGAGAACGCTCGGCTGCCTGAACCTGATCGCGACGTATCCGCCGGACTTTGCGGCGATGATGAAGATGGCCAAGTATAGAAGAACTGACGAGATATCGACTGGCATTTTTCGCACCTACCTTAGCATCCGGTATAACTCGATTATATCGCGTAGGCAGATGAGGCCGACCAACTTGCCGTCCTTTGTCACAGGCAAGTGACGCAGCTTGTTAGAAATCATTATGTTTAGCGTTTCATGAATGGAATCTTCCGGGCTAACGGAGATGGGGCGCTTCGTCATTATCTCGCCGGCTGTGTCTGCGGACATCTTTTTTATTTCCTTTAACAGGTCGTGCCCGCCGACTGTCGTCTCGTGCAGCGGCATCTTGATGATGCGCATCACGTCGCTTTCCGTGATTATCCCCAAGAGCTTCTGATCCTTGTCGACGACTGGCAAGCAGCCCTCGATCGCGTTCAACAGGCGTTCAAGCACGCCGTCTACGCTGGTCTCGGGGTTGATGTACCTGGGCCTGCTGTTCATTACGTTAGAAACTTTGATCTCGTCGAGGGTTTTCTTCGTGATTGGCTCTCTTCTCAAACGTTCACCGTAACAAGCTGGTTCTTTTGACTCTTAAAAGCGTTGCAAGATATTCGTAACACCGCGCCCCAGTCGACTCTAATTTAATTCCAATACCCTTACTAGACTCAAATTCGACAAATTGTTCATCTTAACTTTATCGTTAGAGACTGTGTAAAGTGTGTTTCCTATGTAAAGAGATCTTCTGACGGAATTGCTGCTTGACCCACTCTGATAATCGCTTTCTGCATGAGTTATTTTGCCCCTCAGATTAATTCCTTCCAAAGTCATGTCAAAAATGTTCGCGTCCTGTAACTCGTGATCTCCTATTGGCATAACAAGCATGTTCTTCGACATGCTGAACAAAAATGCCCTGTGATCTTGCAATGCATACGAATCTGTTACATTGGCGCCAGCATCATATTTGGAAATTTCATCCGGTTCCTCGGGGTTGCTTACGTCGAAGAGCGCTATTTTCACTCCGCCTTCCTTCCCCACGCCAATTATGTGATTTTCATCGTATGGGTGCAAGTAGTTGGAAAACCCTGGAATCTTCAATTCTCCAAGAACCCTTGGATTTAGTGAATCCTTCAAATCAATTACAAAGAATGGATCGGTCATTCTGAAAGTAACCATGTACGCTCGCTCTCCCGTGAATCTGGCGGAGTAAATGCTCTCTCCGGGTGCGATGTCCTCCAGCTTTCCCACGACGCTTAGGTTCTCGTTAAGAATGTAAATGTTGTTCTTTGACGTCCAGTCTTTTCTGCTGGTCGTGGCGGCCCTGAAAAACCCGCTGTATTCGTCCATTGAAAATTGATTGAGAAGCGAACCCGGAAATTCTCCGCGCCCCTTGTACTCAATTTTTGTTCCGTTCATTGCTATCTTGTGAACTACTGTTTTTTCGCCTGAATTGAAAGCGATGTAGATGTTGTTCGAAGAAACAAAGATATTCCGTGCCGATCCCGTAACATAAGTTTCGCTAGTCGTTTGATCGTTTTCTTCTTGCGTGTCTATTGCCATGACTGTCGTGAAGCTGTAGGATGTGTCTTTGATATCAAAATAATTGATTTCGTTTGCTTGAATTGTGCAGACGTTGTTATCTACGGCGATTATCGGCAAAGTTACCTGAAGATAACTGACGTCCTGAGCTACTTTGATCTCGGTGGGAAAAATGGTCGTTGCCTGGTAATATGATGAGTACTCATAAGCGTAGTCAAATTGGATTTGACCTGTGTTCAAAATCAAATACACAAAGTTATCTATCATTCTGGATGCAAAATAATGCCCATTGAATGAAATGTTCTTCACTAAAATTGGAGAGATCTTATTTGAAATATCGTATATCTTTGCTGATGCGTCCTCCAAAACTACGAGTCTATCGCCGTTCACAAGAAGCTCAACGGGCGCGCCGTCGTTTTCAATCTTGGAAAGGATCCTCGCTTGGTTGGCCGGGTATGCGTCGATTATAAACACCTTTCTTTTGGCCACGACGTACATGTATTTGCCGTCGCTCTTGACGATATCGGCCTCGTCAACCCCTTCGACCTGTATATTTGTTGTCGAGTACTCAGCTGAAGTCGTGTCTGTGTCGTCTATTTTTGAATAATGACTGTCTCCCCCGATCGTGTAACTGAAGTCTGAACCACTGAACCCAGTATACTTAGAGGAAGATGGTGCAGAAAGAGATGCGGTGACAACACTTCGATTAAATAACCCATCCAAAAGCCCGCTGCTGTGACGAGTTTCCTCCTTACGAAGGTTTGTTCTTAGAAAACTCTCCATTTCTTGGTATGATCCGAACTTCTTTAATGTGCCCTGTAATCCTTGAGAAGAAACGGCGGTTACGCCAAGACAAACAGAGGCAAGAATAACTAAGATTAACAGTGGCGCGATCTTTTTCATGTTAAATCGCCTCTAGGCTCGACTCAAGATTACCTTTGATGGCTACTGATTTTGAACGGATCAATCTTTTTAACCCATAAGTAGTCAATGACAAGCCTGCAATCGGAACGATGAGTGTCAGCGCCAAAATACTCGCGGGAACGAACATGGAAAACCGGCCCATGGTCGACTGGATGACGGACCACAATAAATCCGAACCCAGGACGAACAACAGAAAACCAATCAAAATCGTGAATACCGATAGTATTTTGTCCAGGCTATTGGCGAACCCAGCGATTTCTTGCTTGTGGATAAGTTGCGCGTATTCCCATAATTGGGATTGCTGGCATTGTTCCATTGGCGCGCCTGCCGGGCATTTCATTGGGCCATGTCGAGGGGGGACTTTAACCCCCCTCGTGGCTCGATCGGGGCCTCCTTCCATAGGTTATCCCCCCCTATGCACCGATCCAAGGTGGCAGGATTCGGACGAGGGATGGTCCGCATTTGTTGCATATGACCTCGACAATGTCGTCGATTGGGTCCGCATACATCGTCCGGGTTTGCCAGGTTTCCTTACCACATTTAGGACATTTTGTCATCTTTTTTACATCCTTTGTGATTTACAGTTATTACTATGCCTTTTTTTAAATTTAAAGCTATTTAATCGTTTTATTTTACTTAATAGTTCTCAATAATCCTCTAATTTACTTAAAGGTTTATAATCGTTCACAATTGTTCACGAAGCATAAAAAAATAGTTTATTTCAATAAAAAATTAAAAAAATGGTTTATTTTAATAAAAAAGTTATATTTAGACTGCTTTATCAAATAAAAGTCTATTTAATTCCTATTTTTATAACTAAACGTCATTAAACGCATTAAGTTACCTTTAATGAGTTATGCAATTCTAATTGTAGGGCAACCAACGCCAAAAAACGTTGGGTAAGGGATTTATGCTTCCTCGCTCAATAAAGAAAGGTGACTATCTGAAGCGGTTTTGCCTCCTGGTGGCCATATCGGTCATCCTTTCCATGAACCTCCATTTGGTGTCCGCCGAAAGCATTGGCCGAAATACCCAAATCGAGATCAAAGCTGACACTTCCGCCAAATGGGTAATAGAAATCAAATATTCCGAGAACGCCCCGGACAACGAAATTCAGGAGTATGCATCCTCGATGATGACCACGATGGCCCAAAGGGCGGACAATGCAGAGGTCGTCGCCGGCAGAAGCATGGGGATTGAAAACTACACCACGAGCGGCCCGACGCAGATCCAGGACTACAAGAAGTTAAGGTGCGAATTCGTATGGACAAACTTCGTCGAAATAGACGGGGTGGAGCTTGTCCTGGGGGACTCGATAGAAACCGGATTGCTGGATTTGGCCACGACATCCGATTACCTGACAATTACTTATCCTGAGGGTTATGGCGTCCGTACCGTCTCGCCTGACCCCGACCAAAGGTCTGGCCAGCAACTGACTTGGATCGGGCCTGAAAGCTTCGGATTTGGCCAGCCTACGATAACTTTGAGGGCGCTTGCTTCGCCGATCCCGTACATAATAATGGCTGTCGTCATCTCGGCGGGGCTCATAGCCGGCTGGTTCCTGTGGTTCAAGAAACTTTTCAAGCCAATGCTGAAAACCAAGAAAGAAATGGAGCTTCCAGAAGTCAAACTCGAGCCGACACTGAAAAGCGACTCGGAAAGGGTGAATGAGGTCCTAAAAGCTGCGGGCGGCAAACTTTACCAAAACGAGCTCGTCCGCAGGCTTGACGTCTCGAAATCCAAGGGCAGCGAGATTCTGAACGCGATGGAGCAGAATGGCGAAATACAGAGGATGAGGATGGGCAGGACAAACCTGGTCTCTTTGAAGCCTGCCGCGCAGGAACAGGGAAAATCCGGGCATGGTTCCGATGATAGTTGAACTTATCGCGGTCGGTGACGTAAAGCGCGAGATCCTTGACAAGCTTCGCCAGAAGATAGAGTGGACATTCGTTCCTCTGATAGACGGGGGCGCGGTCGGGCAGCCGATGGAAATGCCGGCGGGCGCGCTGAACCAGGATAGGAAGCAGTACAACGCCGACATTATACTTGCCAAGGTGCTCGAGCGGACGACCGGCGACAACAAGGTCCTGACGGTGCTGGACGTCGACCTTTACACCCCGGTTCAAAACCTGAACTTCATATTCGGGCAGGCACAGCTCAGGGGGCGCGTCGCCATGGTATCTATGCGAAGGCTCGACCCAAGGTTCTACAACAAGGGCGGGGACGGGGAACTCCTGTTCAACCGGCTTGTGAAGGAAGCGATTCACGAGCTTGGGCACACTTTCGGCTTGATCCACTGCCCGAACGCCGGCTGCGTCATGAGCTTCTCGAACAGCGTTTCTGATGTTGACGAGAAGACCGCGACTCTCTGCAAGCTCTGCAGGACGAAAATTCAGACCACCGCGACCATCCGGATCGTGCGGTAGCCGACAACCACCTTGACGTGTCCTTTCATCTGACCGTCCAGCTGCGAATCGCCCGTGTCAACCCTCAGGACCTTCGTCTGTGAAAGCTTTTGCGGCGTCGCTATCACCAAAACGTTCTCCCTGCCGACTTTTCTCAGGACTGTCGGGCTTATCTGCTGGTTGCCGCGCCCGAAAATGAACCCCTGCCCACCTATCGGCGAGACTATCACTTTGCAATTCGCCAGGCTGATGTTATCCAAAATCTGTTTTTCGCTGACGTCTCGCGCGATTATTTTTCTGTCCTTTATTAGGTCAACTCCAAGCAACGTCTTTTGCCCTCCGAGAGCGCTGGCTACCGCCCTTGTGGTTGTGCCCGGCCCCAAGATGTAAACTGTTCCCGCGATCATGTTTTCAACCACGTGCTTCGCGATATCCTCTTGCTGGGCTGCTTCGGACTCGGCCTCGATGCTCGCCAATTTCGATCCTTGCATGAGGGTAGGCTCGTAAGGGGCCGTCAGATAGCCGTAAAGTTTCGAGGACAACCTGCCTTTGCGATAAGCGTCCTCGTCAACGTCCATCACCTCGGCCTCTTTAAGAGGGAGCTCGTCCCACATGAACTTCATCACGGTGTCGGCAGCGGTTTCGGGGTTGGTGGAGAAGACAGCGGAATGCAACTTTACGCCCGCCGGGACTCCCAGGACTGGAACCTCCGTGCCAATCGCGTCGTGAACGTCTCTGACTGTGCCGTCGCCGCCGACAATGACCATCAAATCGACGCCTTCGCCGACCAAATCGTGCGCCGCTTTCTTCGTATCCGACGACATTGTTTTTCCAGGTTCTATCTTCCCGATGACATTTGGAGAAAAGCCCGCTTCCTTCGCCTCGTCCTCGCCCATCTCGCGGGGGTATGTTATCAGCTGGAAATTGCCCTTCAGCGGCGCCAATTTTCTCAGCATCTGGACTGCCCTTCCAGGAGAGACATGCTTCGCCCCTAGAGATATCGCCTTTTGCAGGATTTCACGGCCGTCCGTTCCTTTGAGGCCGACTTTCCCGCCCATGCCTGCGACAGGGTTGACTATAAGACCAAGCTTCTTCACTGTATCAAGAATAACTCTCCGTTGGAATACTAAACTTTGCTACGCCGCGGCCTTGGGAGATCAGTCTCTTGGGGAAGTGTCCTCTATTTCGTATTTGGCCTGGTCGATCCTCTTGCAGACTTCCAGATAGAAAGTCCTGAGGTAGGCGCCGACCTTCCCGTAATCGTTCTGTGAGAGCGCCTCGTCAACCCTCGGGGTTATCGATTCCTCGACCGCCAAGACTTCCCTGAAAAAGTCCTGTTTGGCCGTGTATCTCCTTCCGAGCTCGTGGACTTCCAGCCCCCTGGGTCTGTGCTTCTTAACCGCCTTGCGCAACTCTCCTATCGTCGGAATAACAACTTCCCTCGTCGGGGCCTCCCTCGCCCATGCGTCCTTTCTCTCGACCTTTTTCTCAATCTTCTTCTTTGCCAAATTCCCATCTCCGCATCTACTCAATTTTAGGCTTAAATATTATTGCCCCTGGGTGATTTTGCCATGAATGTCATCCAGCTAATGACGGGCTCGCGCGAGGCCTTCACCTCGTCAAGCCTCCCGATAGCCGTTGACGACGGGGCGCCTCGCAGTCTCTCTGGGCTCTTCCTCGCCTCCTCGTTTATCGCTTTCATCGCGCGGACGAAATTGTCGAGCTCCTCTTTCGACTCCGTCTCAGTAGGCTCGATCATCAGGGACTCCGGGACTATCGGGGGGAAGTAATAGGTAGGTGCGTGAATCCCGTGATCAAGCAGGCGTTTCGCTATGTCGCGCGCCGTTGCCCCGGTCTCGCCCTTCAGGTGCTCTGCGCTGATCACGACCTCGTGCTTGCAAGGCGTTTCCGAATCGTACTTGAGCGAGAAGCCGTGGATTGCCTGGATTTTCTTCATGAGATAATTAGCGTTCAGGACGGCCGTTTCCGTGGCCTCCGTCAGCCCGTCCGCGCCCATCGTCAGGATGTACGCGTAAGCCTTCACAAGAACGCCGAAGTTCCCGTAAAAGGAGTTTATTTTTCCAATAGAGTTGGGCCTGTCGTAATCGAAGTAGTAGCGCCCCTTCTTCTCGTCGTACTCGACGACGGGCGTTGGCAGAAGCTTTTCCGGGCCATTGACTACTCCGACCGGTCCCGCGCCGGGGCCGCCTCCGCCGTGGGGGGTGGAGAATGTCTTGTGTAAGTTGAAATGGACGATGTCGAAGCCCATGTCCCCCGGCCGGGCCTTTCCCATTATCCCGTTCAGGTTCGCCCCGTCGTAGTAGAGGAGTCCGCCCGCGTCGTGGACCATCTTCGCGATCTTTGAAATGTCGAACTCGAAGAGGCCCAACGTGTTCGGGTTGGTTAGCATCAGGGCGGCCGTCTTGTTTGAGATCGCCTTTTCCAGCGCATCCAAGTCCACCCTCCCCTTATCGTTCGAGGGGACGACCACCACGTTGAAGCCGGCCATAGCGGCGCTAGTGAAATTGGTACCGTGCGCTGAATCCGGGACTATAACTTCGGTCCTCTTCTCGTTCTTGAGCTTGAAATGCTCCCTGACCAAGGCCATTCCCAGGAACTCGCCGTGCGCGCCCGCCGAAGGCTGGAGGCAGACCCTCGAGACGCCACCTATCTCGGCGAGCATCCTCTCGAGCCTGTACATCAGCTCCAGCGCTCCCTGGACAGTGTCCTCGTCCTGGAGCGGGTGGATGTTCGCGAGCCCGTCCAGAGCCGCCATCTCCTCGTTTATCTTCGGGTTATACTTCATCGTGCACGAGCCGAGCGGGTAGAATCCTGAATCGACGCTGAAGTTCATCTCCGATAGTCTGGTGAAGTGCCTGACGACATCGGGCTCTGAAATCTCAGGCAGGCCCAGCGAGGCCCGGCGCAGCTTTTTGGGGATTTCAACCTCTTCAGCGACATCACTCTTGAAGAATGAGCCGCGCCTGCTCTTCCTGCCGAGTTCGAAAACGAGCTTCTCTAGGCATCCGTCGCCTTCCCATCTCGCCTGCTTGAAACTCATCTCTTCCCCTCCATCGCCGCGGCGGCGGCTTCCGCGAGCCCGTCTATGTCGCCTTTCGTGTGCATCTCAGTCGTGCACAAAAGGGAGACCTCCCCAAGCTCGGGGAATTCCTTCCCGACTGGACGCCCGCCGTGAACACCGTTCTTCAGCAGCTCCTTGTTGAAATCTTCCATCTTTTGGCCGCTTTTGATCTTGAGCGTGAACTCGTTGAAGTGGCTGGACTTGAATATCGGCGTCTGAATCCCATCTATCTTCGACAACTTCTTCATCGCGTACCGTGCGTTCGCGGCGCTGATCGTCGCAACCTCTCGCAGCCCCTCCGGCCCCATTGAAGTCAGGTAGACTGCGGCCGCGACCGCACAAAGCGCCTGGTTCGAGCAGATGTTCGACGTCGCCCGCTCCCTCTTGATGTGCTGCTCTCGCGTCTGCAGAACCATCGTGAAGCCCCTGGTCTTTCCGTCAATCGTTGTTGTCATCCCGATCAGGCGGCCTGGAATCTGCCTCGCCAGCTTCTGCTCATTCCTGCACGCGAAAATTCCGAGCGTCGGCCCACCGAAGCTCACGGCGTTCCCGAGAGGCTGACCCTCGCCCACGACTATGTCTGCGCCGTAATCGCCCGGCGGCCTGAGAATACCGAGTGAAATCGGGTTGACCCCGACGACGAAGAGTGCCCCGGCCTTGTGGGTCATCTCGGCGATCTCCTCGACATGTGTTTCTATGGGTCCAAGGTAGCTCGGGTTCTCGATGTAAACGCCGGCAGTCCCGGAATCCAGTTTTTCGCCAAGCTCTTCAAGATTCATCTCGCCAGTTTCCGGGTCGTGCCCAACGCTCACGATCTCCAGACCCGGCCCTTCGGAGTAGTTCTTCAGGACGGAAGTTTTCTCCGGGCTTATGAGTTTGGGAACGATGAACTTTTTCCTCCCCGTCACCCTCGCGCACATCAGGGCTGACTCGGCGACCGCGGATGCCCAATCGTACATCGAGGCGTTTGCGACCTCAAGGCCGACTAGCTCGGCAATCAGGCTCTGGTACTCGAATAGCGCCTGCAGCATTCCCTGGCTGATCTCCGGCTGGTAGGGTGTGTAGGCCGTTATGAACTCCGCGCGCTGGACTATCGAACGGACGTGCGCAGGGACATAGTGCTGCCACGCGCCCCCGCCGAGGAAAACTGGAAAGCTAGTGAATGATCTGTTCTTCGCTGCGAGCTCGGAGAGGTGCCTTTTCAGCTCGAGCTCAGACATCTGCGCCGGCAGCTCGAGATTCCTCTTCAGCCTCGCGCCATCGGGTATGTCTGAGAATAAATCATCTACTTTGGAAAAGCCGATCTCATTCAACATCTCGTCTCTGATTTCCCGCGTGTTCGGGATGTATCGGTGCCCCATGAACACCAGCTACTCTAGAGTCGCTATGTGGGCTTCGTAGGACTTTGAATCTATCAGGTTCTTCAGGTCGGCGGCGGCATCCTTCGCATCGATGACGCAGAGCCAGCCTTCGTCGTACGGTTTCGTGTTCAGTAGCTCAGGTTGGTCCTTGAGCGCCTCGTTCACTTCTTTCACCGTGCCGGAAATCGGAGAGTATATCGATGAGACGGCTTTGATCGACTCCGCCGCCCCTATCTCCATCTCCTTGGACTTCTGTTCCGTCGCTTGCAGCACCGCTTTGCCCACCTCTGGCAGCTCCACGTAAACGACGTCTCCCAGTTTGCTCTGCGCGAAATCCGTTATCCCCACTTTGGCCAAGTTGCCTTCCAGTTTGACCCACTCGTGCTCTTTCGAGTAGTACAAGCCTACTGGAGTTTTGTATGCCATCATTTCACCTTCCTTTTCATTCTAACTGCCCGCTTAAAAATTGTTTTTTTGCCATTTCGATTAAGGGCATCGCTATATATGCCTCGAAAATAACGAGTAGACGGAGCATTATGGAAGAACAAACAGAAATTGCCCCAGCTGAAACCAAGAAAGTGAGCGAGCTTACGCCACAGTCCAAGCGCGTCAACGTTCTCGTTAAAGTCGTGAACGTCGGCGAGGCGAAGGAAATCCCAAGCAAATTTGGGGAACCGAGGCGTGTAGCAGAAGCAACTGTCGGGGACGAGACGGGCTCGATCGTTCTGTCGCTATGGCAGGACCAGATAGGGACCGTTGCCGAAAACGACGTTCTCGAGATTGAGAACGGGTACGTTTCGCTCGTCCGCGGACACATGCGCCTCAACGTTGGAAAGTACGGCAAAATGGTGAAATCAGACAAGGACATTCCGAGTGTAAACACGGATGTCGATCTGAGCGCCGCCGAGCACCAACAGGAGCGCAGGCGATTCGGAGGCGGTGGCTTCGGAGGCGGCGGCCGATCGGGTGGATTCCGAGGCGGCGGCGGCTACGGTGGTGGCCGGCCACGGGGCGGCGGATACAGACGAAGATACTAAGGTCTGAATAAGGACTCGGTATTTGCAGGGTTACTCCGGGTGTATACGCAAACTTGCCCGGAGCTGAATTTTTTTGATTTTTTTATAAAGTTGTTATAATTTTTGGCGCCGGGGAGGGGATTCGAACCCCCGATCTCCAAAGGAGAACCAGATCTCGAATCTGGCGCGTTACCTGGCTGCGCTACCCCGGCTCCAGATGGACTTGACTTCCATGTGATAAAAGTTCTGGGTTCTCAAAATTTCAATATACGCCTCTGCCGAAGTGCCCAGTCGTGTAACCCTTCCTAATCCTGCTGTCGCCGAACTGCTCAAGGCTCAAAATCTTCCTGTAAATCCTGACGAACTTGCCGACGTCCTTTTCCACGTCGATCAAATAATTTTTCACTCCAATCCCGACATAATCGCGCGCCTTGTTGAACAACCCGAGCTGCTTCGTGTTCAATATCTCCGTCACTCCGCCGTTCCGTCTGACCCTGAAAACCCGGCCCTCGGCATCCTTCAATTGCGGCGCCGACAACCTCTGCTTGCTGTTCATCAGTACAACGTCCCCGTGGACCAAAACTATGAAATTCTTGTTCCTCAGCGCAGCGACTTCCTTGAAATTAAGCTCCGGCGAAACTATCGGCCTTCCTTCGTAGCAGTTCAAGTCCACGTCGTTGAAGCAGTTGAAAGAATAGTCCAGATGAATCTCCCTGCCCTTCAAAAAATCGAGCAGCCCCCTGTTCCCCACCAAGACTCCATCTGGATCGATTTTCTCAATCCTCTCCGCCACTTCTGCGACCTGCTCGTCTGAAAGTATTCGGGGAGTAGAAACGAATAATCGCGAATTTTTTACAAGTTTTTTGACTTCCTCGCAGTCGCCTTTCATAACATCGTAATAAACAACGTCCGCCTTCGCCTCGTCCGCTTCAATCGCCGACTTTTTGCTGTAGACCTTCGTCAAAATCTTCACTTCCGAATCGTCCTTGACAGGCGAAAAATGCGGCAGGACAATCTTGGTTTTTTTGACCTCAATCGCGGAGGTCTCTAATTCATCACCTATTTTGAACTTCTTGCCAGCCGATGATGTCTTGTAAACCCTGTCCCCGTCCTTTGCGCCTTTCCTGTCTATCTCAACGACATCGCCGGCAAATACCTCCTTGACAGCGGACCCTGCCTTCAAAATCCTCTTCACAACGTACCCTCTCACCTCGTCACCGACCCAGATCCCGACCCCGTCGCCGACTTTGAGATCGTGCCCTAGCTTCAGCTTCCCGCCCTTGAAAATCCCAAGGAAAATCCCCCTGTTCATCGGCTTCGTGTCGTCGACAACGCTCTCGCAAAAGCCGAAACCCTCCGTGAACTCCCTGTTGAAGACCAGCGCCAGCTCGTCCATGTCATTCTTGTCAATTGAAAAATCGCCTGAGTAGTAGGCGTCGATGTACTTCCTGTATATCCTGGCCGTGGTCGCGACATATAGCGGGCTCCTCATCCGCCCCTCTATCTTGAAAGCCCTGACTCCGGCCTCCAGAAGCTTCGGTATCTTCGGAAGAAGGCAAAGATCCATTGTGCTGAGCGGGTATCGGTCGTTGTATTTCAGCCTGCATGGCTGCGCGCACAACCCCCTGTTCCCACTCCTCCCACCCACCATCGAGGAAAACAGGCAGAGGCCGCTGTAGCTGAAGCAGAGCGCGCCGTGGACGAATATTTCCGTGTTATATTTTCTTGCTATCTCCGCGACCTCGGCAAAAATGAGCTCCCTCGAGAGGATAACGCGGTCCGCCTGCTCCGGGATGGAGAGGCTGTTGACGGTCGTCGCCTGGGTGGAAAGGTGGATTTGGAGATTTGGAAAATTCTGATTTAGAAGTGGGATGAGGCATTTGTCCTGGATGATTATCGCATCAGCCCCGGCAGAATAAGCGACGTTAACAAGTCTGAAATATTCTGCGAGCTCGTGGTTCTTTACAAGAGTGTTGAAAACGATGTATGCCTTGACGTTCCTGTCGTGGCAATATTTGATTACGCTGAAAATCTGATCCTCGTCAAAATTCTTGGCCGACCTCCTCGCGTTGAAGTTCTTCAGCCCGAGATAGACGGCATCGGCACCGTTGCTGACCGCTGCCCTCAGGCTGAGCCCGTCGCCGGCCGGCAGTATAAGTTCAACCTTCTGCATGCAATTGAATATTTGGCCGCGCCCTAAAATACACCTACAGAAAATCCGCGAGGCTCATCTGCTTGACGGCGTCGCTCTCGAAAGTCGACTTTATGTCCCGCTCGATAAGCTGGAGCCTCTGCTTCGTGTAGTCGCTCGAGTTGTACTTCTCGGCCATCTTCATCGCGATGTTCAGGTACTTCTCGACTCCGCCGCGCGAGACTGTCAGGATGAGCTTCCCTCCGCACCTCCCGCAAACGCCGGTCAGCGGTGGCCGCCTGTACTTCGAGTTGCACCCGACGCACCTGAAGATCTGCGCTGCGAACGTTCGCAGGTTCCCCTTCAGGTCCGGGATGAAGTGGTGGTCGATGACCAGCTCGGCGACGTCGCGGGAGTCCACGGCCCTTATCCTCTCCGCCAGCTTCATCTGTGCGGTGGTCTTCTCCTCCATCTCGCCCAGAGTCTTGTAGCTCGTCTCAAGTGGTCCAGCGGCGATCTCGCTAGTGTCAATAGAGAACATCAGCCCCTCGTACTGGCTTTCCGTCCTGAGCCTGTCGCTGACCGTTTTCATCAGCGATTTCACGCTGGCCGGGCTCTCGTAACCCTTCAGGGTTGCCTCGTAGAACTCGAGGGGATACCTCGACATCACGTCCATGTTCCTCGCCTGCTTGTCTATCTCCGTCGGATCTATCCTCGTGTTGAGGATCAATGGCGCGTCCATCTGCCCGCCCCTGCTCGACGGAAGGAACCTCTTGCTGAAGTTCAGGAGCGCGTCCAAGAGGAGCATCACGCAGTCCTCGTCTCCATCGCAGTCTCGGCGTTTCGCGGCGTGGAAGAACGGGTGCGCGTAGCATACGCTGGCCCTCGTGAAACCTATTATTCGGGCGGCCGTCGCAACGGAGGTGTGCGGAGCGAGGCCTATCACCACCTGCCCGACGAGGTCCGACGTCAAGTTCGCGTTGTAGAACGGAGGCAGGACGTAGAACTTTTGTAAAAGCTCGTCGACGAATTTCGATGCGTTGAGAAGGTAAGCCGCGCCCTTGTGCGACACTATTATGTCTTGGACCTTCAGTTCCACAAGCTGGTGCTCGTCCTCGAGCGGGTCCCCGTGGATGTCGTTCAGATATCCCAGTTCACGAAGGCGCTCAACCGGTACCTCGATCTCCGCAGGCCTGAAGTGGGTCAGCGGGACGTTGGTCGCGTCGAACCTGATCGTCCCGTCCTTGAAAATGAAAACGTTGTGCTTGGCGCGCAGGATCCCCTTCTCGATCGGCTCTGGAATCTTGTACTCGCTCGTCATCCCCTGCACCCCCTTCACGAGCTTGGGCTTCTCCTCGCCGAGGCGCTCTAGCGCGCTGTTCAGGAGCTCGCTTATATCGATCGACTTCTTCGTGAAGTACTCCGCCCTCGTCCTGCACAGGGAGCAGCTTTCGCCGTTTATCTGCTGGCCGCACTTCGGACACGACCTGACATACTCGGCCTTCCCGCCGCATTGCGGGCACTTCCTCGAAAACCCTGTCCAGCCGCAGCTCTTGCACTCGAGCCTTGCGACCTCCACTTGGATCTCCCTCGTCTTCTCCGACGCCGAGACGATGTTGCGCATCTTGTCCCCCGAAAGGCTCACGGGGAAAAGGACGTGCACTGGCGGCGCCATCACCCTCTGGTCAGCCTTTTCTGGCCGTCCCATCCTCGCACCGATGTAAGTCAGCGCCTTGTTCCGGACCGGGAAGCCAGCGAGATTTTGGATGATTTCGATATTCTCTTTGGTCGCGGAGGCTTGGAGGACCCTCTGAAGCTTCTCCATCGAAAGGCTCTCCCCTTCAATCAGCCCAAGGCACCTGCAAAGCGGGAAAGCGCAACCATCGATCAAGACGTTGCCGGAATCGACTAGGTGCGGGACGCCAAGCTCTTCCAGCAGCCTCTTCGGCTTGTCCTCGAGCTTCACTCGGAGTTCTTTCAAAATCCTGTTCTCGAATTTCGGCTCACCGGATGAAAGCCAGTTGGCGAGCTCCGTGATCTCCTCCACGCTGAAGTCGTGGTAGTGGTAAGTGTACGCGGGGTGCAGCGGTGCACCAAGCTTGTCGCTAATCTCGACAGCCAGTTCCGGAGACGGTCTCGGGAATGGCGGCGAAATGTATTGCGAGAGATCCTGTGCGAAATCCTTTCCTTGAATCGCCTTCTCGACGTCCTGCGCCCACCACTCCTCGCAGTATCCCGCAGGCATCAGCGGATGGTTATTCTCCAAGAATTCCCCGTACCCGATGAGTATGTCTCCAATGAACAAAATTTCTTTCACGCGCTCACGGACGGCAAGCGCCTCATCGAAGGAATTCACTCTGACTACCGACCCATCGTTCAACTTCACGAGGGGCCCTTCTATCATGTCGACCGGAGTCACAGCACCTCCCTTTCCTGGCCGCTCGGTCTTCAGCTGGGTCCCGGTCGCTATGAAATCATCACATATCACCATCGTCGCTGGATGGATTCCGATCGCGGCTATCCCCGTCGTCCTCGACCGCCCGTACCTGAGCCTGAAGCCGCCGAACCGCCCGACGCTGTCCTTGCCCGGGTGAGAGAAAACGGGCCTGCCGGCTATGACGTCATGCATATATTTGTCCCCCTTCGGCAGCTGGACCTTCTCGGCCTCTTGCCCCTCCGTCGCCTTCACGCCGAGGTCCGCAAGCCAGCTCCAGCCGTCGATGTTGAGCGCCTTGACATAACCCATTATCTTGCGCGACCTCAGGATTATCCCCTCACATATCGAGAGTATCGCCCCGCCCCTGAGGTAATTGTGCTCGACGCGCTTGAGGTTCCTGAAAGAGGAGACCTGGAAATCGACGTCGGTCGGCTCGCCTGTGACCTCGACCGGGAGCTCGCGAACGGCAAGCCTGATCTGTTCGGCCTCTGGCGTGAGTTGACCCGGCGCCACGAAGTTTCTGTAGATATCTATCTCCTCCACGAACCTCTCAACCTCCTCGTCCGTCGGCTTGTACGGGTCGAGGTGCATCCTGCGCCTCACATAATCCGCCGCTAGGATGGAAAGCGCCGCCGCGGACCCTCCCGCCGCGCGAATGGGGCTGGCGAAATATAGCGCGAGGTAAGAAGTCCCGTCAAAATTTTTCTTTATCTTCACTTCGGTTATCCCTTCGAGAGGAGCGACGACCACACCTTCAGTCAATATCGCAAGGACAGTCCTGACCGCCTGCTCCGCGGCTTTCTGCTGATCAAACCTCCCGAATTTCCCGTCGACTATCATCTCGGCGACCTTCAATGCCATCTCCTCGCGGGGCATCTCTGGCTCGAGCTTCCTTATCGTCTCAGCGCATCCCTCAGGACCGACCAACTTCTCGACGCGGTCCGCCAAGTCGCCAGCGCGCGGGATCTCGGGCTCAAACTCCGGATCGTGACCGAGCGCCCTGGCCTTGTTCGCAACTTGGTATATTTCCTCTATCCTCTGTTCCATCTCCTTGAAGTACTGCTGCATCTGATGACTTGCGGTTGTCAACCCGACGACACCTCCTCAATATTTTTGAAAACGAACGCGGGGTATACCCTCGTGCCTTTCGCTCGCTCGACATCCGAGCGTTTCGCAATCCCGCTGAGGACCAGAATCGTCCTCAAGCCGAGCTTCCTGCCGACTGCGATGTCCGTGTCTATGCGGTCGCCGATTATCGCGGTTTCCTTGGCTTTCGCGCGCGCGAGGTCCATCGCCAGATTCACCATGTAGCGGGCCGGCTTCCCGAAAGTCATCCTCGGCTTCTTCCCGCTGCAGCCGGATAGCGCGCCGATTGTAGCTCCCGCCCCCGGTGCAATCCCGCGCTCGATTGGATATGTCGGGTCATCGTTCGTGGCTATGAATTCCGCTCCGCTTGACAGGGCACGAAGCCCGGCGTCTATCTTCCCATAACTCAAGCCCCTGTCAAGGCCTACGACGACGTGGGTGGCACTCTCGGCTCTGGGCATTGAAACAATTCTCAGTCCGGCTTCCCTCAACTCTTGCACAAGCCCGCCTTCCCCGACGACGTAAACTCTCGCGTCCGGGAAATTTTCCTTTAGGTAAATCGAAGTCGCGAAGCCTGAGGTGATTATCTCCGACTTTTTCGCCGCGATTCCCATCCGCTTCAGCTTTCTGACGTAATCGGGGCGCGAGTTCGCGGAGTTGTTCGTGATGAAAAATATTTTCTTGCCCATCTTCCTGAAATTTGCAATCGCCCTGGCGGAGCCTGCAATCGCAGTCTCCCCTCGATAGACGACGCCGTCCATGTCCAGCAGAAGCAGTTTGATCCCGTCAAGAGCTCTGGCCAAAGTATCTCTCCTCCAGTTCGTGGGTCTGAAGATTTATTATCGGGACGTGCCCCGGGTTCGGTGTCACTCCCATCTTTTGCATGAATTTCGTCATTCCCTGGAAAGTCCCAGAGTTCACGACGTTGACGTCCCTGTACTTCGTGTGCGCGTATATGTGGACGTGGCCGCAGTGCAGGACATCCGGGATGTCCTCTATCACCAGCATGTCCTGTTCCTCCGGCGAAATCGAAACCCTCCCGCCGTATATCGGGGCGAGATGCCTCTTCTGCAGAAGCTTGATCATCAGCTGCGTTGGTTGCTTTCGATTCAACCCAGGTACCGCGCCGACTATGTCGTCGAAACTCCTCCCGTGGTACGCGAGAAAATGAACGCCTTCTATCGAGACGAGCGCCGGGTTCCCGACCATCTTGACGTTCAGGTCGTAGAGCGCGCCTCCGATGTCCTTTGCGATCGCCGGCTGCGGTTCGGATGGTCGCGCGGCATCGTGGTTCCCCGGGCATATTATGATCTTGATGTGGTCCGGGACCTCGGCGAGAAGTTTCGCCGCCGTCTCGTATTGCTTGTTGATGTCGCTTATCAGAAGTTCGTCTATCTGCTCAGGATAGATTCCGATGCCGTCGACGATGTCGCCTGCGATGAGCAGATATTTTATGCTCCCGACAAGTTCTTTGTCCCTCTTTGTCTCCCCGCCCTCTCGAAGCCACTTTGTGAATTTGTTAAAAGTTCCCTCAAGGAATTTCTCGCTCCCGACGTGCAAATCCGAAAGCATCACGGTGCTGAGGGGAAAGTCCGAAACTCTCTTCTCTCGCTTTATTGGCAGATCGGGCCAGATTATGTCCTTCACGAATATCCTCGGATATCCACCGCCGGACCTCACGGAACCGATTATACCAATAACCTCATCTGTGACAACTTCTCCAGCCTTCTCGAAAACCTTGCTCTCATTCTGGAAAACAAAGGCCTGGACCTTGCCCGTCTGGTCCTCGATCTCGATTCCCAAATTTCCGGTCGAATATCTGCGCTTGTCTGAAACCAGGCCGATCACGGCGACCTTCTCCCGCTCCGGTATCCTCCTGAGGCTGCCTATGGAAATCGCGTTTGCGAGCTCGACCCTCTCGCGCAACATTTGCTTGACTTTTGAAAACCTGCTGTTGAAGAGGTTAACAAAATCCTTCAACTCGCCGCGGCAGTAGCTCTTTCCGCTTATGTCTTTCAGGACCTCGACTCGAGAATCGTAATCGGACGCGAGGGGCCTGAACTTCTTTTGCGTCAGCTCGGGCAATTTTTCTTCTGGTTTGATTTCTGGTTTTATCTCGCGCGACGGTAGCTCAACTGCCTCCAGCGGGAGCTCGGGGCTCCTGTCAATAAGCTTCGAAACTATCTCCGCAGTTATCATGGAGGGGCGATTCTGTATCTTCGCCAAATTTTCAAGAATGCGATTCGCGACCATTTCAAAATCTGTCCTGTCTTTCAAAACTTTCATGGCGCTTTCTGTGATCTGCATGTCCGCGTCCATGAACCTTTTCACTATTTCTGCCGTATCCATCTGATCTCACGCCCGCGTGGGGAATCTGAAATTTTCGGCCCTGAGATCGCTGAACAGATAATCCTGCTGGACGGCGGCCTGGACCTGCAGCGGGTGCACGTTGAGTTTTATCTCCTTGGTGCGGCCATATCTCCCCTTGTTTATTATTTTCGCGTCGATTACTCCGAGAACGTCAAGTTCCGATATCAAATCGCTGACGCGCCGCCTCGTAAGGATGTCCAATCCGACCTGGCGGCAGAAATCCTCGTACAGGCCGTAAACGTCCCCGCTTATGACTGCGCGCGGCGTCCTCTCCGCCAGCATGGAAATGCTGTAAAGCAAAAGCTTCGACTGGACCGGAAGCGTCTTTATCACCTCAACGGTCTGGTCCAGCTCTATCCTTTCATGTGCCTTTCTCACGTGCTCGACGTTGACGTTCTCCGCGCCCATCGATTCGGCTATCTCACCGGAGACGCGCAAAAGATCCAGAGCGCGCCTCGCATCCCCGTGCTCGCGCGCTGCATGTGCTGCGCAAAGCTGTATCACTGGATCAGTCAAGACGCCATCGATGAAGCTGATCTCCGAACGCTGGTGTAGGATGTCCCTGAGCTGGTGCGCGTTGTATGGCGGGAAAACCGTCTCCTCCTCGCCGAGGCTGCTCCTGACTCGCGAATCCAGGTACTCCATGAAGTGTAGGTCGTTCGAGATTCCGATGATGCTGACCTTTGCATTCTTCAACTCTGAATTCATCCTCGTCAAGCTGTAGAGAACATCATCTCCGCTCTTCCTTACGAGCTTGTCTATTTCGTCGAGGATTATCACGGCGAGCTGCTTCTCATCGTCGAGCGACTTCAGGAAACTCTTGTAAACCTCGTCGGTAGGCCAGCCTGTCCTCGGCACGTGAGTTGGCAGGTTCATCTTAGTCAAGAATTCCTTGCCGCGGTGGTTCCTCAGGCCCTCCAGAAAAGTGTCCGAGAGTTTTGCCAATATTCGATAGTGGGTGTTCACCCGCTCGCAGTTCAGATAGACGACTTTAACCTTGATCGGCGCTTTTTCGCTGACCTTCTCCAGCTCCTTCGCGACGTAGTTGACCGTCGCCGTCTTGCCGGTTCCTGGCTTCCCGTAAATCAGGACGTTTGAAGGGGTCTCCCCCCTGAGGGGCGCCGCCAAAATCCTAGCAATCTGCTGGATCTGCTCGTCGCGATGCGGCAACTTCTCAGGAGTGTAGCTGTGCCGCAGGTACTCCCGGTCCTTGAAGATAGGTTTCGTTTGCAGAATCATGTCAAATAGTCCCTCTGATGCCACCTCTGTCTACCTCCTCTCCAGTCTCCAATAACCTCTCCATGTTCTGATTCCAAGATTTCAGAACAAATGCCAGCCTGTTTATCAGGAATTTTTCTTCGTGTGGGATGTCCGCGCTCTCCTCGGGGGAAAGTGCGAGATTCAGGAATTTCGGCATCCGCGTTTGCAACAGGGTCAAAACATCCGACTTTAGTCCCTCGGCTTTTTCAGTTTCCCCTGAGCTCTTCAGCGCAGCGATCTCCTCGGCTATTTGGAAGTAAAAGTTCTCGGGTATTTTTTCCAGGTACGTGTTCCTTTCCTCGGAGATTATCTTCTGCTTTACAATGATTGGGTCGATCCTTGTGCGCTTGGCTATCCCGTGCTTTTCCAAGACTTTGGCCTGCCAAGTCCAAACTTCCACCTCGTCGCCCGGCCCTAATGACTCGAAACTATTCCCGAACAGCTCGGGTGGCACCGCTTTCTCAAGTTTCACGGACTCCTTCATCATTTCACCCTGGCAACTGTGTCGTGCGTCGGCGAGTACAAAGTACCCCTGTCCTTTTCCTTCGTGATGAAATACTCCACAAACTTCTCGGATATGTTCTCGCTTATCGCGTGCTTCTTGACTTCATCGACAGGTGCCGCCCCACCGTATTCAGTCTCTAGCTTCTGGATTATCTCGAACAACCGCAAAACATTGTCTCTCTGCGATTTTGACATCCCCGTCATCACCAAGTCTATGTCCACTGCGCCGGTCTTGGTATCGAGACCTATCTGCTCCAAACTCCTCTTGACTAGATTTATCGCACGATTTGTATCTTCAACAGTTACTTGGTCGCTAAATCTCAGCCTGGCGTACGATTTTGAAAGCCTGATCAAAGCTTCAAGTTGCCTGACTGTTATCGGCAATGGGCGACCTTGCGCCACGGCCGACCTCCTCCATTCGACATAGAAATCAGCGATTGCTTTTTGGGCTTCTTTGTCGTCGAATTTTGGATGTATCTTTTTCTTTGCGTAAATTATAACTTTTCTGAGGAAATCAGAGTCTAATGGCGCCTTCATGACTTTTTTTGGCTCCGAGTGCAGCTGAACGACGTGTTTTGCCATCGCTCGGTCATCTTCAACCTTCGGCTCGTCTTTGATTATGAAAATCAGGTCGAACCTAGACAAAAGGACTGAGTTGAGCTCGAGTTGCTGAGGTATTGGCGTGTTCGGGTCGAACCTCCCGCCCCTTGGGTTCGCTGCCGCCAAGACAGCCGTGCGCGTGTTGAGGGTCGCGACTATGCCGGCCTTCGCTACGCTTATCGTCTGCTGCTCCATGCTTTCCAAAATTGACGCCGCATCGTCCTTGTTCATCTTTTCGAACTCATCAATGCTCGCAAGCCCACCGTCTGCAATGACGAGCGCTCCGGCCTCAAGGGTCCACCCTCCGCCGATCTCGTCGCGGACGGCGGTTGCCGTTAACCCGGCGCCCGTGGCTTTCATCCCAGACGTGTAGAGGCCGCGCGGGGCGACAGAGCTGACCCACTTGAGCATTTGGCTCTTCGCTGTGTTGTGTGAGATAATTCCATTCGCAATGAAGCGGTGACCTTGCGGCACTTCGATATCGTAGACATCTGCAAACCCTGCTTGACGGACGGTTACAACTCTCTCGCTGCGTTTTGATTTTCTAAGTTTGCGCGAGTCAAGATTTTTACAATCAACAACAAGCTTTACAAGCCTGTCCTTTTTCTTCTTTGATCTAAACCCGATGTTCTCTGAAAACTTAAAAATCGACCTCGCTTGGCGTATGTTGAGGTTATTTTCCACTATCCGCGAATGTATTCCAAACCTAAGGAGTAGTATCTGAACATCTCGCAAGAGTTCGATGTTGCTTGATTTTAACTGGATTGATCTCTTGCCTCTACCCTTTGAGAAAACACATCCGTCTGCTTCAAACAGCCACGCCAAGAATTCCGCGACAACCTCATTTCCGGACTTCATCACGAGCGCCGGAACACGCTTCTCTCGTAGAAAACTCAAGTTGGCTGCGACGTCGGTGCTGTGGGCCTCGACCTCTAGAATCGGGTTCTTCCTGATTATTTCTCTTTCCCCCAAACGAGATTTCATACGCTTGACCGACCTGCTTTTTAGCTGCAAACCAAACTTTGTTTTGACTATCGATGAAAGAATAGGCAAAAGGTCCTTTTCCTCACTGTTTACATTGAAAGCAAATCTAGTCTTTCGAACCCAGCCATCACCGAGCATGTAACCGAGGAGAGCGGCAACTTCCTTGTCCAAATGAGATGGCAACTTGCATTTGGGGCGTGGGCCCAATTTTCGCTGGTAGTGTTTCCAGCCCGTCTTCACAGGGGCAGTTATGCTACATGGAATCCAAGAAACTGTTGCTAAACGGTCGCCGGGGCGAATCTCGTCCAAACGTTTCCATACTCGTCTTGGCGGGCAAGGGAATTCTTGATTCTGCTGTTTTTCTAACACCAGAAGTGGGTGATTGAACGTCCCTTTAATGGATTTTCCGCTCTCGGTTATTACCTCCAAAATAGGTTGGTTTCGGTAAACGTGAAAACGGGCCGCGACCGCTCTTCGATAACCTTGACCAGTCAGAACTTGTTGGTTTAGCGGTTGGAGATGTTCTGTGCCTAGTTCCCCTAATTTTACAATCGCCCCATTTCCCAGAACTATGCGCTCATCGTCCACCAAGCACCCGGGATCCCCAGTCAATAAAAGATGGGTGTCGCCTCTGATTCTGGTATCGTCCGTGAGTATCACCGTGTCACATCCAAAGAGCTGGAGGGCTATCGCTTCTTTTATGTCCTCGTGGCCGGTTATTGCCGGAGAAATTGACTGGATGATCTTGTTCGAGACCCAGGGGTCCTTTACGAGTTCTTCTATCTTTTTCTCGTCCTCCTCGGTGAGCTCCGATTCATCGACACCCTTGTGCTGGATGTCGATGTTGTTCACAAAAAGAATCATCCTGAGAACTTTGTCGACCTGTCCGCCGCGCTTCTGGAACTTTGACTGCAGCGCATGCAGAACGCCGGTTATTATCGCATGATTTCCTGGAACACCTTTGTCAACAAGATCGTCGCGGACTATCCCATCCAAGTGCCGAGGCATCCTCCCACCACGGAGTTTTGCTGGTGGTTCCTGGACGCGCACGCTCTGCCAGTCTCGGAACTGCGTGTTTTCAATTACGAGATCAAAATTCAACTTGCCTTTACCTCCACAGTTCGGATTGTTGCACATCAGCGGCTCTACAAGAAATTCCCCGAGCTGTTCACGTTGTACTTCTTCTCCGCAACGCCTGCATTTGAATACAGCGATCTTGATTTCGGGCCTTACTTCGCTCGCGCGCGTCAAAATGCCCTCGACTTGTATGAATTTTCCTATGTGAACGGAGCGAATGTGCCTGACATCGACGCTTTTGTCGATATTTTTTATCCGGAATCGCATCCCGGGGATCTTTGTTATGCGCTCAAGTATCTCGTCGGCGTTTTTCAGGAACTCCTGGGGCGAATCCAGCATAAAATCGGCCAATTGCTTGTTGAATTCGACCAGACTCTTGTACTCAACCACGAGCGATTTATGTCCAGAAGATGTCAAACGGCGCAGTTCCTTCAACACTTCTTTTTGATGCACGTATTGCTCCAATTTTTCCATTAGTTTCTCTTCCATCGGTCTCACCAATAGTCCAGTTGCGTAAATGAAGCGATGGCGCTATTTAGAAAATTCCGTGTAAAAATTGTATTCGAAATTATGTATTCTTGAAACAAATTTATAGTTAACTTAAGCAAGAAGTTCAAAAAGTTTACACCTTTCAACAAAACTTCTTCGATGCCAATTTTGACGTGTGAATTCATATCATTCTACCCTGTAAAGTTAAATCCGAGCATCCACATGCCGTTTTTGGGGACGGGTCACCGAAAGTAATCTCAATTCAATCTTTCAACGCAAAAAATTTCTAAATATTTGTAAATACTCCTAAAATTTCTCTTTTTTGATTTTCCAGTGGAATCAGTGGAAGCTAATTGAATTCAAGGTATCTTAATGTACTCGTAAGCCTCTGTCTTCGACTCGAAACAGTAGTGAACTTTCTGGAATTCTTGCTTGAATTTCGCAATTTCCTTAGAAATCTTCTCTTCCGGCTCTTTGCCGACGATTACGCGCTGAATAAACTGTGCGATTTCCTGCATTTCTGGCTCCTTCATGCCAAGTCTTGTGACTTCTGACGTTCCCATCCTGATTCCGCCGGGATTTTTGTAGTGCCGGCCATCTTTCGGATCCCAAGGAAGCAGGTTTCTGTTGAGAATAATGCCAGAATTCTCCAATTTCTTCTCCAAAGTGCCGCCGTCCCCTTGTTTTGAAACGTCGACAAGCACTGTATGTGACTGCGTGAAGCCAAGATCTGGGCAAAGGACCGCCAACTTGAGGTCGTAAAGCGCCTTCGCGAGCGATTTTGCGTTCTTGACTATCTGCGCCGTGTATTCTTCCCCGAATTCCAGCATTTCCGCGAGCGCGACCGCTAGGCCTGCGACGCTGTGGAGGTGGTGATTGCTAACGACTCCTGGGAAAACGCCCTTGTTTATGGGTTCGGCGAGCTCCTTGGTGCACAAAATCATGCCGTGCTGCGGCCCCGGAAGTGTCTTGTGGGTGCTGCATGTCATGACTTCCGCGCCCTCTCTCAGCGGGTCCTGGAACTGGCCGCCACCAATTAGCCCCGCAACGTGAGCCGCATCGTACATGACACGAGCGCCGTTCTCTTTCGCGACCTTGCTAATCTCCATGACGGGGTGCGGAAAAAGGAAAACGCTGCCGCCCATCGTAACAAGCTTCGGCTTGACCTTCTCTATACTCTTCACTGCCTCTTCGACATCGATGTTCATTCTTTTCTCATCGAATGGTATGTATTCGATATTCAATCCATGAACTGCGCCGGCCGTGCCACCAAACTCCCTCTTCCCCATGCTTATGTGGCCGCCTTTTGCTATCGAAATGCACATCATGGTGTCGCCCGGCATCGTTAGCGCCGTGTAGGTCGCCAAGTTCGCTGTCAGGCCTGAAACCGGCTGGACGTTCGCATGCTCAGCTTTGAAAAGTCTCTTGGCGAGGCCCATGGCCAAAATTTCCACTTCATCGATGTGGATACAGCCGGCGTAAACTCGTTCGCCGGGCCAGCCTTCCGCATATCTGTGTTGAAAATCCGAAATGAGGACTTCGCGAACTGCTGGGCTGGTTATGTTTTCGCTCGCAATCAATGGAATCGACTTCTTCAGCCAATCGTGGTGCTTCCTCACCAGCTCGACCGTCTTGTCGTACATTTCCCTTGCTTGCGTCATTTCAACGTCTCCAAAGATTCCACAGTGCCCGGCACCTCCATTGGAGGCTCCGAAACATCTATTGCTTCTTCTGGGTCTTTAAGCATGTGCCCGGTCGCCACGCATACGACGACCTCGTCTCTCTTGATCTGGCCCAGTTTTATCATTTTTCTGAGGCCCGCGACTGAAGCCGCGCTGGCGGGCTCGACCCCGATTCCCTCCAACCGAGCAATCAGTTTTTGCGACGCCACTATTTCCTTGTCACTAACCCATTCTGCGCTTCCTTTCGATTGTCTAATTGCGCGAATAGCTTTCGCCCCGTTGACAGGATTGCCAATCCTAATTGCTGTGGCAATCGTTTCCGGGTTATTGATTGGTTCGAATCTGTCGAGGCCGTTTTCTATTGCATTGACTATCGGCATTGCTCCCTTGGCTTGAATGCCGGTCATTTTAGGTATGCCCTTGGTAACCTTTGCCATGTCGAATTCGAAGAATCCCTTGTAGATCGCCCAGATGTTTGCGCAGTTTCCCATCGGGACGACGACCCTGTCAGGAACTTTCCACCCAAGCTGTTCTGCTATTTCAAAACCTATCGACTTCTGACCCTGCGGTCTGAACGGGTTTATTGAATTCAAGAGGTAAATATCACCGCGCTTGTCGCACAGCTCCCTTACCGCCGCTAGCGCTTCATCGAAGTTTCCCCTTACCGCCAGAACGTGCGCGCCGAAAATCAGCGTCTGTGTCAGCTTGCCAAGGGCCACCTTGCCTTCAGGCAATAACACCAGACATTTTAACTTGGCGCGCGCCGCATAGGCGGCCAGCGACGCTGAGGTATTGCCAGTCGAAGCACATGCAACTGTCTTGACCCCAAACTCGAGCGCTTTGGTGACGCCGACGGTCATGCCACGATCCTTGAAAGAGCCTGTCGGGTTCGCGCCCTCGAATTTTATGTAAAGGTTTTTCAGGCCGATTTCGTTGGCTAACCTATCGCATTTCACGAGAGGCGTGCCCCCCTCACCCAAGCTAACTATCTTCGAATCACTCGCCACCGGCATGAACGCGCGATATTTCCAAACGTTTATCTGGCCTTCGAGCGGGTGCTCTTTCAGGTTCTTCCTGAGCTCATCTCCCTCGAACTCGATTTCCAAGAGTCCGCCGCATTCCGGACACACGTACAGGCGCGCTCTGATGTCGAAATCCTTTCCGCACTCGATACATCGCTGCTTCAAGCTCAGCACCCGAGCGTTCTGTGTAGGTCTATCAAATCGCCCAAAAGTGAGCTTGACGTTTCTTTGGGGCCGGCCCCGAACCCGGTTATCGAAATTTCTCTGGCCAGATCAAGTTTGAGCGTTACTGCGTTCAGACTCCCGCTAACGGCTAACGGCTGGCCCAACGGAACCATCTTGGGAGATACTTCGAGCATCCCTTTCTTCGCTGCGCCGACCAATTTTATCGCCTGCCCTGCATCCCTGGCAAGCTTGATCGCCTCGGGAGTTATCTTTCTTATGCCGGCGATCTTCACGTCTTTCAATTTCGCATTGATGGCGAGGAGAGAATTCGTGAGAATGACAAGCTTGGCTGCGGTGTCGAAGCCGTCTATGTCCAAGCTGGGATCCTTCTCCGCCATGCCGAGCTCCTGCGCCTCCTTAAGGACCATGTCGAAGGGCGCGCCCTCTTCACCCATCCTCGTGAGAATGTAGTTTGTAGTTCCGTTCAGGACTCCTTTTATCTCCTGGACTTCGTTGCCCGCCAACAGCTTTCTCGCAAGCTCTATGACTGGTATCGCCCCGCCCACGGACGCAGAGTACCTGAACTCAACGCCCTGGCTTTTTGCCAACGCGTCCAGTTCCTTGAAGGCGACGACGAGTGGGCCCTTGTTAGAAGTTATAACGTGCTTATTGGATTTCATCGCTGTTTTTATGTGGCCCAGGCCAGGTTCCCCCGTCTTTATGTTGGTCGGAGTGAGTTCCAAAACCACGTCGGCGGCTACTTTCTCTATCGTGTCGTGGACGATCTCTCCCTTTTTTGCGCCAGCTAACTTTTCGACCTTCTTACCGCTCCTCGCCATTGCCACAAATTTCGCGGATGGAATTCCGTCATCATTTACCAGTGCGCCCGTCTCATCCACTATTGCGACAACTTTAGGGACCAGCCCTTGCCTCTTTTTCAAGAACTCCTGCTTTTCGGCGAGAGTTATGCCCAGACCTCGCCCAAGATTCCCGAACCCGACAAGAATCAACCTCATTCTTCGCCCTCCAAAGAAGTTATCAGGAGCAGGTCTTTTTGTTCCGAAATCTGGCGGAGCTTCTTGATTGCAAGGTTGGATGATCCCTCAGAATCTGCCGTGATTGTCATGCGCGCCGATGAATCCTTTCCGAGCTCGCTCATGGCAAGGCTCATGTCGGAGACTCGCACGCCTGGAATGCCGTTCAGCCTGTCTATCGTGTCGCGGATGTCCGTGTGGATTATGTGACCGATCAATATCGTTGTGCGCTTTACGCCGCGTATGCTTTCTCCTATCTGCGTGACGGCGATCCCATTCTTTTTCAGTTCCGCAAGGAGCTTTTCGAGCGTCTTTTTGTCCTTGATCTCAAAAACCAGCATTACGGGTATTCTGCCGAGGGGAGTTTTTCTCTCGCGCTGATGCATGATGCCTTGTATGTTTCCGCCGAGTCTCGCCACTGGCTCGATCGCCTTTGTGAGCTGGCCAGGGACATCCCTTAATTCCATCACGATCTTTACTCTCAATTTTTCTCCTCCTATGCATCGAATAATCGTGGAGATTGATATAGTTTTTTTTGGGGCCAAATTGTGCGTTCTGCGTCACATCGTCGCTTTTGGTCCGGAAAATCTCCTCGGGATATTGATGATTACTTTGTCTTTTTCAACTTCTACCGTTGATTCGCGCGTATCTGCTGAGTCAGGTAGCGCCACGGTGCAGAAGTAGCCTTTTTTCAATTTCCTTGAAACGGCGTAAATCTCTACCGAGCCCGGATAGAATCTCAGGCGGACGTTTTCTTTGTTCTCGACACCTTCCGCATCCAAGGAAATCGTCAGTTTACTCACGTCCATCAGAACTTTGTACTCTGGAATCACCTTTTCCTTAACTTCCGCGATTTCGGCGATTCTCGGTTTTGCTGCGGCCTCTTTTTGTGGTATGGCCCTTTCCTTCTCAAGGGGGACTTTTTCCCAATTTCCGCCCGGCCCGAACCTTTTAACTTCTATTTTAGGTGGATTTTTTCCGTTGCTGGTAATCGAAATGCTGAAGCCGCCGCGCTCAACGTGCGCCGGTTTTTTTATTTTGAATTCTGGGATTTTTTTAATCTTGAAATCTTTTTCGAATTCCTCCATATCTTTGAAAAATTGTTTCATTATTTTTTTGAAATGTTCGTCGATCGGGTCTGGCATTCTCTCACGTTTAAAACTTCGGTGTTAATGTTGATAAATTTTCTTGAGTAAAAATTTTTTATCTAACAAGGCACAGAAGAGTTTATTTTTTAGATTTTATTTTCATGCTGCGTTTAAAAAAGAAATGCGCAAGCGATGTTTGCTGTTTTGCCATGTTAATCTAAAAAATAGGATTATAATTGAGTATACATCCGTCGACGGTCCAAATCTTGAATTAATAGGAAAACAGACCCCTATTTAAAATTTTGGGGCATTAGAAAGGCTTTTATTACCATGTTTCTAAGTTTAAATTGCACCGGGAAGGTCACACCGGAATGGTCTCTAGAGTTGACTGCGGTGGATCCCACTAGTCAGGAGCTTTCGCAGGTACGGCCTATCTGTGATTGTTTCTGCTAGCAGGCTGACATGGTTGACTCGAAGATCTGTAGTGAACGTGGCGTGGAGTAACCGAAAGGCAAATCCGCACAATCCGTGATGGGTTGGAGCGGCGTGGTTTGAGAGCTCCCGAAAGGGGGTTTGACCGAGCTACGTCGACCATGGACGCGAAAGAAGAGGGACCTATTTCTCGGTGCATTTTTAAACTCTGATGTATATTTTGCTTTGGTGGCATGAACAAACCTAGAAAAAAGCTTCCGCCGGAAAAACGATTGAGGCTCGTTCGGCAACAGATTTTGGGGCCGCAGGATATCGCAAGACGCCTTCGTAAGAAGAAGAAATAACGCTTCAAGCTCAATTTTTATAACACGTTTATAAAACTGTCTTCAATTCTGACTCTGACGTTGTCTGCTGCCACTGCTGTGCGTATTTCAAAAGCCCGAGCGCGGGCTCCGCGGGAAGGGACCAATGGATTGGTCTGGCAAGTTCGGGCGTTGCGTCAAAAACTTTGAAATCTCCTATGCGCTCCGGATCCACCGGGACGGAGACGAGGCCAGTTTCCGGGTTCAGGCTCATCGGTGCCAATAATAGACCTCGCCTGACCCGAAGCTCGGAGAGGAGGCAAATGTCTGTCTCAATTCTTATGATTGTATAATTTCCAGTGGCCTTGGTCTCAGCTTCAGGCATGCGATCGTTCACGTTGCCAACAATGTGTGTCGTAAGCTCACGGTGTAGTCTGTCGAGGGCTCCGAGGTCGCCCAACCAAACTTCGTACGGGATTGCCTGCAGTGGTATAACCAAATCAAACCCGAGGTTTCCCGAAAACTTAACCCATGGTTTGACTCCGACTTCATCCAACGCTTCCACCACTAGCTTCGTGACAAATTTTGCCGTTGCCATTCCGCCCCGCTTCGCTCGGATTGTCCAGACCAGATCTGATCCAACCGGGTTGTTGAAATCGCCGACGTAATGCCAATAGGAGCAATAAAAGGCCGAGGCATCCGTCCCTGCGATCTGGTCAAGGCCTGAATTCAGGTCTATTGGTCTGTGAGAGTCGGACTCGTATCTCTGCACGCTCTTTGATTCCCTGTTGTAGATTGCACACTCTCGAACTGCGCTGCCCACTCTGTTATTCTTGAAGCTCAAGATCGCTTCCTTCACGTCAAGGCGCTGGTAGTACATGACCTCTCCAAACAATCCAGAGCGCTTGCGCTTTAGCGGGTTCTGGAGAGGGGTCACCGGAAGTATTCTGCTACCCCTTTGTTTCCACTGGAACGTTATTATTATAAATCAAGAAAAAGTTATGATATATTACATATATAAATAGTGAAAGATATGAAAGAAAATGAGTTCAATTATGGCTGGATTGTTGGATTTATAGAGAGCGAAGGTTTTTTTACGCAAAACACGATAAAAATAACCCGAAAATCCAAAAAGAGGCTCTTAAAATACAAATATATAAATCCCGCCTTTTTCCTCGTAAGCAAGGACATTTCTGCACTTGAAGCGGCGAAAGGCATTTTGGGAATGGGAAAAATCAAAGAGCACGGCTCGATTTTCCACCTCGAGATTAGGAGGAAAGACGATCTCCTGCGGCTGGTCAACTTTTTGGATGGGAAATTGAAGTCGAGCGCGCGCACCCAACAGTTTGAACGCTGGAAGCAAATGGTTCTGCAGTGGAAATCAAGGAGTTGGGGAGAGGGGTCTTTTATTTAACAAAAGACGTAGTTTTGTGTGTTCACATGGAAAAATTCGAAACCGTGATGAGAGGAGTGAGCGAAGCCGTGACGGAGGAGGAGCTGCGCGAGATAATCTCACGCGAAAATTTCTCTGTTTATTGCGGTTACGAGCCATCCGGAAAAATACACTTCGGCCATATGCTCACAGTCAACAAGCTAATCGATTTCCAAAAGATAGGCGCGCGAACGGTGGTTTTGCTCGCGAACATGCACGCGTACCTGAATGACAAGGGATCTTTAGAGGAAATAAGAAAAATCGCGGAATACAACAAGAGCTGCTTCATCGCACTCGGTCTAGACCCCAAAAAGACCGAGTTTTTGCTCGGCTCCGACTTCCAGCTCAAGCCAGATTACACCACAGATGTCATGCGGATGGCCCTGAGGACGACGTTGCTGAGGGCCAAGCGCTCCATGACTGAAATCGCGAGGCACATGGACGATCCAGACGTTGCGCAGGTCATCTACCCTTTGATGCAGGCGGTCGATATCGCGCATCTCAAGGCGGACGTGGCGGTAGGCGGCACAGACCAGCGAAAGGTCCACATGATCGCGCGCGAAAACCTACCTCTCCTGGGGTACAGAAAGCCAGTCTGCGTTCACACGCCGCTTCTCCACGGGTTGGACGGGTCCGATAAAATGTCTTCCAGCAAGGCTAACTTCATATCAGTCGACGACGCGCCAGAAGTCATCCGAGACAAGCTGATGAAGGCTTTTTGCCCGCCAAAGCAGACGGACGATAACCCTGTTATAGAATATGCCGAACACATGGTGTTCCCGAAATTCGAGCGGCTAGAGATTGACAGGCCGCTGAAGTACGGCGGGCACCTGGACGTCGAAAGCCCGAAAAAGCTGAAGGAAATGTACCGCGCGGGGGAGCTGCACCCGATGGACTTGAAAAAGGCAGTTTCCGAGGCCGTTGTCAGAGCCCTTGATCCAGTCAGGAAATACTTCGACAAACATCCAAAAACCGCGCGAAGCCTTTTCACGAATCTCTTTTAAACTGGAACATTCAGTATGTTGGGGGTTGAGATGCGCTCAAGACCTAGATCGATTTCGATAACGTCCGGGAAGGGCGGCACAGGCAAGACCACGGTAACAGCAAACTTGGGCATCGCACTTGGGATACTCGGCAAGAGGGTCACGATTCTTGATGCCGATTTGACGATGGCGAACTTGTCCATTGTCATGGGAATGCACCAGGTAAAGACAAGTTTTCTCGACGTGTTGGCGGGGAAGGCCGATTTGAGCGCAGCCATTTACGAAAACCACGGCATCAAAATCGTTCCGACGGGGTTCCGTTTCGAGGACTCGCACGAGGCGCTTTCAAAGGCGAAGCGGCAGCGCGTGGAAGAGGCCATAAATAAGCTGATCCAGGACACGGATTTCCTTCTAATAGACGCCCCGGCAGGCATACAGGACGCGACAATAGTTTCAATAGCCGCGGCGAACGAGATGCTGGCGGTCTGCAACCCAACATACACAAGCCTCGTCGACGCTTACAAAGTCATTCGCTATGCGAACGTGATTGGCGCGTGGACCCGTGGAGTCGTGGCAAACCGCGTTGGCAAAAGAGCCGAACTGCCGAGCAGCGAGATTGAGCAGTTCATGGGGAAGACCCTAGGAAGCATGCCGGTTCTGGCGGAGATCCCCGAGGACTCGAGAGTCCAAGAGGCAGAGCTTGAGGGGGTACCCGTGGTCGTTTACGAGCCGAACTGCGCTGCCTCGGTTGCCATCAATCGCTTGGCGAAGGTCATTTCAAGCGAAGCCGCTCTGCCACAAATCTCTGACAGGAAAGAAAGCTTGGCAGAGACGACAAGGCGCCTTGCGCGTGCCCTGACGGCCAGAAATGTATAACGGAGATATATAACAGGCTAATTATTTCGGCCGCAACATGGCAGCAAGCTCATTTTTGCGCTGTTTTGCTTCAGATTATTGATCCGATTCGTTCGAACACCAGGGCCGAGACAACGAACACCGTCGTGGCCGCAATGAATCCTTCAACGAATCCCCATTGCGGCAGTGCCAGATACAGCGTGGTTGCGAACAGTATGTTTGGTATCATGGCAATCACGATGCCGCGCACCGTTTCAGTCAATGCGGCAACGTCTTTGTTGTGTGAATAGTGCAATAGGATTACTGCACTTGTTCGAATTGGCGCGCCGGCAAGAACCCCTCCAGCAATCGGGCTGAAGAGGCTCGCAAGCAAAAGTGCCGCGGCGACCAAGGCCCCGCCCAAGACAAGTCCCAAGGAACCGATCTAACCACATATCTCATTTTTTCGACCACATTGATTATTCGAGTTAACAGAAAAATCATTTTTGTTTAATCGTAGTTATACAATAGTTTAATTGTATTGACACAGCATATAAACAATTCTACTTTATTTAAATACATATCGTAAAAATACGAAAACCTGTGTAGTTTCTACCGGCCCTGCCGGCTTTATACTCGTTTCGAAAAACATCGGAATGGCACCCTTCGGCATCCGCTTTAAACACCGCCAAAGTCGCTACCCGGTATTGGAAGTGTAACAAATGAAACGCAGAACGGAAGGGAGCATTCGAGTGGTTGCGGCGATATCATTGCTGTTTGTAATGTTTTTAATTACTTCTTCATTTGCTGCGGCGGCAAAGGGTGATCAAAAGACAAATGATAAAGAAGAGAAGAACACGCCGAAAAACACATTGAAGAGCAATCCCGGAAAATGGGCCGAAGTTTCCACACAGAAAGCAAATGATCAATCTTCAGTAGACGATAAAAAAGACAAAGGCAGTTCGACGCCAGCGCCACCTGTAGAAGAACCAGAGGTAGAAGTCGATCTTCGACAGCAGGAGTTTCCTCAACTGGGGCGTCATCGACTGGCGTCTCAACTACTGGTTCCTCAACTGGGGCGTCATCGACTGGCGTCTCAACTACTGGTTCCTCAACTGGCTCTTCTGCTGCAGGTTCCTACAGTTGAGGAAACCCCAGTTATCGAGGAGCCGGCAATTGAAACCCCTGTTGTGGAAGAGCCGGCCGCCCCCGCAGAGGAAATAGTGGTGGAAGTACCAACAGAGGCACCAATAGTTGAGGAGGCGCCGATTGAAGAAGAGCCAATTGTTGAGGCGACAGTAGAGGATCAGCCCGAAGTTCCAGAAGTTCAAGAACAATTTCCAGAAGAACCAGATGTAGAAACTCCAAGTTCCGAAGCCGAAGAAGTTAATGTTGAGGAGCAAACAGTTGAAGAGCCAATAGGCGAAGAGCCAATTTCTGAAGATACAGTTGAGGAAACCCCAGTTATCGAGGAGCCGGCAATTGAAACCCCTGTTGTGGAAGAGCCGGCCGAAATAGTTGAAGATGCCGCAGTAGAAACACCAGCAGAAGAAACTACTGTTGAGACGGCTGCCGAGGAACAAGTTGTTGAAGGACAGGATATCGAGGAACCTGTTGTAGAATCTCCGGTAGAGGAGACTAATGTCGATGATCAGATTACAGAAGAGCAAGTGGTCGAAGAACCCGTTGCTGAGGATGATATTGAGGAGACTGTCGAGGAGACAGCCGCCGTGGAAGAAATAGCGGTTGAGCAGCCTGTTGTTGAAGAGCAGGTAGCAACGACCGAAGTCGCAGCAACTCAAATAGTGAGCCAGAGCACGGTCAGCGTAGTTTCGTACAATCAACCAAGTGTTGCCACATCTGTGCAATCGACAGTGGCGGTCTCTGCAATGAATTTGACAAAGGCAGAGGTCGTAACAGTAGAAAGAGTTTACCGCCAACCAGTTGTGATAACACAGACGGAAGCCGCACCTCAACCAGCGCCGTCAACATCCCCGGCGGTACAGATAGCACAGGTTTCAACGCCGGAATTGGTGAGCGGGAGTTCTGATCAAGCGCCGTCACTGCAAACAAATACAATAAACCCGGCCGGATTGTCGACGGTTAATGCCGCTCCAACCGACATGACCATCACGGGTGCCGGACTCGGGTTTTTGGTGTTACTATTATTCGTCGCGGGCGGGCTGCTGAGACCGAAACTTTTGCCCCCCTCCATCGGTCTTAAAAAATTGCAGCCCGCCAACATAATCAAGATCAGGGTCTACAAGAGAGTCGGGCCGATACCGATTGAGCCAGCACCGGAAAGGCCGAACAGGTTGAAGGTTCTCGATAACAAGAAAATTTTGGCGCTTCTGGAAACGCCACGGATGGTAAGGGGGTGAAAAGAGTGACATACAGAGCAAGAGTCGCGTCAAGCAAGAGAGTCGCGAGCAAGATAAACGAGACGGGGCCGGATGTTCTCCTGGCGATAATACGAATGATTGAAAATTGAGGAGGGTGTGAAAAATGTCGGCAGCTTTACCTGAGGCGACGCCCACTGTTTGCGGGAGTTGCGGCCTTTACTACATCTACCCCGCGTACATGGACTATGCCCAAAACCCCTGCCCACAATGCGGGCGGCACAACCACAACGGGCACGGCTGAAATTCCTGAAATTCAGTTCGCGATCAATCGACCAAAAAAGCACAAATTTGTGCATAGCGGTTCAGTTTTGAAAAGGCGTTTAAAGTAGCTTGAAATCAGTATAATGATGAAATGAAGTTTGCTGAGTTCAAGGCACCGAAAGGCGTTATAAAAATCGAGCTTGATCTCGCGGGAGATAAAATTTCAAAAATTTCGATAAGCGGGGATTTCTTCATGTACCCGGAAGACTCGATCGAAAAACTGGAGCAGATGCTGAAAGGCACAAAAGCGGATAGGGAATCCTTGCTCGAGACGGTTGGAAAGTTTTACGATTCAACAGGGACAAAGACGCCGATGGTCGAGCCAGAGCACTGGGTGGAAGCGATTTTGCGGGCGGTTGGTGGCTAGATGGAGTGGCGTTTACTTCCGATGCGTATTGACGATGCGTTCACGAGCATGGCCATCGACGAGGCGCTACTTAAGCTGAACGCGGAGGGCGAGTCACCAAACACAGTCAGATTTTGGCGATGGCTGCCGTCCACAGTTTCGATAGGATGCTTTCAAAGCTTGGAAAAAGAAGTGGATCTCTCCGTCGCTAAGAAATACGGGGTCGACATCGTCAGGCGCATCACCGGCGGTGGAGCCGTTTTCCACGATCATGACGGGGAATTGACTTACAGCGTCGTGTGTAGGCAGAGCGAAGTCCCGGCCGACATCATAGATTCGTACAAAATAATATGCGGAGGCCTAGTCAAAGGGTTCGAAAATTTGGGGCTTAAAGCTGAATTCAGGCCCGTGAACGATGTCCAGGTCAATGGCAAGAAAATATCCGGGAGCGCCCAGACAAGACGATGGGGCTCGGTTCTCCAGCACGGCACAGTTCTGATTTCACCGGACGTTAGGCGGATGTTCGAGCTTTTGAGGGTGAGTCCGGAAAAGATTTCTGACAAGTTCATCGCCTCCGTTTTCGAGAGAGTCACAACAATGGAAAGAGAGCTCGGAAAAAAACCAAGTTTTGAGGAAGTCAGAGAAGCGATGAGCAATGGATTCGAAAATTCTTTGAAAGTCAAACTCCAAGAAGGAGCCCTCGCTGGAGAAGAGCTTGAGCTAGCGAATGAAATAAAGCCAAAATACGCTTCCGAAGAATGGTCAAGGAAAAGATGAATGGAAAGTGATAAATTTTTTTCTGCGCACGTAATGTGATAATTCATGAAAGCCAAAGATAGTGGAGTCATATTTGCTTGTTACCCGCACCCTGCTTTTCCAACCATTTCCATTACTGCCGGCGGCTGTGCGCTGAGCTGCAAGCATTGCAACAGACAATATTTGAAACAAATGATCCCCTGCCCATTTCCGGATTTGTTGTACAAGACATGTTTGAAGTTCGCCGAAAAAGGCATCAAAGGGGTCTTGCTGAGCGGAGGCTACAACAAGGAAGGTTACGTCCCTTACGAGGATTTCATAGGCGCGATTGAATCCATCAAAAAGGAAACTGGGATTTTCATAAGCGCACACACGGGTTTGATCCCGGATGGGCTGGCGAAGGAGCTGGGCCGCGCCGGGGTAGGTCTGGCGGACTTCGATTTGATTGGGGACGACGAGACGATAAAGTCTATTATCGGCATAGACAAGAAAGCTAGCGATTATCTAAAAACAATGAAATCTCTGAAGAAATCATTGCCGGATGTAACGCCACACATTTGCATAGGTTTGCAGGGCGGAAAGTTGAAGGGCGAGTTCAGGGCAGTTGAAATGGCCGCGGAAATCGACCCGAGTCTCCTTGTCTTTCTGACTTTGATACCCACTCGCGGCACGCCACTCGAGAGACATTCCCCCCCGTCAGTCCAAGATGTCGAAAAAGTGATTTCATTCGCGAAGAAAAAAATCCCGAGAGCTGAGTTCGCGCTCGGCTGCATGCGCTCCAGGGACGACGGCAGGGGGGAGCTGGAAAGAGTCGCGATAAATGCCGGAGTCAGGAGGGTGGTCATGCCAACGAGAGAAACGATCGAGTGGGCCGAAAAATCAGGTTTTCAAGTAAAAAAAATTGACGCTTGTTGCGCGGCGCCGATTGGCGATGCACGTGAAAGTTAGGGTTGCTTTTGGTACCGGGGCCGTTCTAGGCCTGTGGGACGGACGCATTGAGGTTGCGCCAACCACGGCTCATTTCCTGATATATCAAGAAAAACGCTGCCGGGCAAACTGCACATTTTGCCCCCAGGCAAGCGGAAGTTCGGCGGACTTGAGGATGCTTTCCCGCGTCGTCTGGCCGGTTTACGACCTTGACAGAGTCGTTCAATCTCTTTCTTCAAATCCAGAGAAGTTTCAAAGGATTTGCATCCAATCGGTAAATTATCCGAAATCATTGGATGATGTTTGCACAATAGTCAAGAAAATAAAAGAGGTCAGCAAAGCCCCCATTTCCGTGTCTTCCAACCCGATTTCAGTTGGAGAAATAGACAAGTTGAAGTCGGCGGGAGTGGACCGTCTCTGCATACCGCTGGACGCATGCACACCAGAGATATTCTCGCGTACTAAGGAAGGGTACGATTGGGAAAAACACATTGACGCGCTGGAGCACGCAGGACGAGTTTTCGACGGTGTAACAACGCACCTGATAATCGGTCTTGGCGAAACCGAAGAGGAAGCGGTTCGGGCGCTCCAAATTCTCGCCGACAAAGGCATCACGGTGGGTCTGTTCGCATTAACGCCGATCCGCGGGACACAGCTAGAAAAACAAAAACAGCCCGAACTTTCAAGCTATCGCAGGATACAGCTCGCACGTTACCTGATGCAGAAAAAAATAACGTCCGCGGACAAAATGCGCTTCACGAATGGAGTCTTGAATGATTTTGGCGTTGGCAGCGAGGTGCTGAACGAAGTCGTCAGTTCGGGGGCGCCATTCAAGACTTCCGGATGCGATGGGTGCAACCGTCCATTTTACAACGAGTCGCCCCGAGGCCCAATCTACAATTTTCCGAGGGAGCCGACAATTATGGAAATCGAGGAGATAAAGAAGACCCTCGCCCTGGAATGATCACGGAACGAGGTTTCTTTCCTCTATCTCGCCGCCCGGTTTTTTCTCCCTGAAGAGCTGGGCAGAGAACGTCTGTATTCTCGTGCTTTTGTCCAGCCATTTGTCTGGCGGCAGCCCGGCTTTCATGCACGCGCATGCGAGGTATTCCTCCACGCCCCAGTTTTGCTCGACCGGAACTTGTGGAAGGAGCAAGCCGGCAGAGTTGTGGCACTCCACGATCAAACCGTCCTTGCCAACCTCAACGTGCTTCGGGTAGTCTCTCGGGTCCTTTGCCCTGATCTCTTCTGGAACTGACAGGACGCTCAATTCTATCTCGATTTCTTTCAGTTCTTCCGCCCTCACCGGGGGGAAGCGCGGGTCCCTTGTCGCCGAACTGATCGCGGAGTCTATAACGGCTTCGACCAGCGGCATCGTAGGGAAAGGCTGCCCGATGCAGCCGCGCAATTTACCGTATTTGGTCAAAGTCACGAAAACTCCGCGGGGTTCGCTCAGTTTTTTTGGAACCTCCCCCGCCGCCAAGACTTTCTTTTCGCAGATATACATCTCCATCGATTTCCTCGCCAGTCTGACGAGCATTTTGCCTTCTTCAATCTTCAACATCCGATCCCACCTTTTTTTCGTACTCTGAAGCCATATCTATTATCGTTTTCCAATGTTTGCCCTCCCAGTACGCTTTGCCGCATTTTTTGCACAGCCAGAAAACTTCATGAGATTTCAACACCTTTTCTGGGACCGAGCCGCCAACTTCTTTTTTACCAACCACTTTCAAATTTCCGTTGCATACTGGGCACCTTGATTTTTCGAAGTCTATTTTTATTTTTTGCCCCATGAAGCGCGAGATTTCCAACAATTGGTTTATAACGCCGTTATTCCTTATCAGAAAGCTCTTAACTCCGTATTTTTTTGACCTTTTGTAGAGTTCAAAGTCCGAGGTCAGCAAGGATCTTTTTTTGGCGTTCGCGTACTCTATCAATTTTTTGTCTTCGCCCCCCGCGCCAAAATCAAGTTCCCCGACGTAAACGACGTCGTGTCCGGCCAGGCGAAGCCACCTCGCCAGTTTCCCGAGCATCCCATCCGCAACGAACTTCATCAAATATCATTCTTCGGCGCGGTAAAAATTCCAACTGCTATTAAAAGGGGCCGCGGATTATTAGTGGGATTTGATGCGACACAGGCTCCAAGTGACGTGCCCAATATGCGGGAAGCCGTTCACGCTTGAAGTGGACGTAGGGACATATGTTACTGCAGAGACGGCGCCGGCGCCATCCAAAAGAGGTGCCACCGCCCTGGTTCTGCGGGGCCACGACGCAAAGGTGGACTTCGTCAGGCGCGCGATGACGGCGCTTGCAAGCAAGGATTCAAGCGGGATGATGGAAGTCAACGAGATAATCGAGCTTGCGGAAAAGGTTGGACTCGCGCGCGAGGAAGTCAATGAGATATTGGCCACGGAAAAGAGCGCTGGCCACGTCTACGAGCACAAGCCAGGAGTCCTCAGCTTCACGGAGCCGCCCGAGCGTTCGAAGGGCTAGGTCTCTTCCTCTTCCTCGGGCTCGTCGATATCCTCTTTTTTCTCCAAAATCTCCAAAACGTCCTTCTCTTCCCTGGTCCTGGACTTTTCCGAACCTTTCTTCTCCTTTTTCCTTCGTTTGAAGTATTTCAGGTTAACCCCGATATACTGCCTATCCAGTGGGTTTAAAATTCTTGTGAATCGGTCGTAGGCACCGAGTTCAAACGAGGATCTTCTTTAACATGCGATTGTATTCTTCGCGGGTGATTGGCGAGTAGACGCCGGCACGGCGCCCGCTGCCAGATGCGATGCAGTTCAGGAGGCCGGCCTCGCACATGCGCCGCAATGTCGAAGATGCCGACCAAACCTGGTTTTTTCTCGACCCCCGGTAGCTCACCACTTCTAGGTCCAGCAGTTCGCGGTGGGTGAACTCTTCCGCTCCGTTTTCCCAGGCCCAATCGAGGATTTCTCGCCAAGTTCTGTCGCACGGTCTTTTCATGGCAATCAACGATGTTTTCGTAGTTGGGAATGTCACTCCCAACTATAAAAATCTTTCGTTTTTTGAAGTAACCTTTAACTATAAAAGAGTTATTTTAAAGCCCCGGAAATCAATGTTTACCCGATGATGCAAAAAGCCGCGCCAACAGCCGCAATGCTTTTCCTTTTGCTGTCTTTAGCAATGCCCTTGGTCGGCGCAGACACATACACGATAGCGCCTGGAGGCACATACATAGTTAATTTCAACGTGAAGAAACCCGCGTTTGTAAACCTGAACGAAGGCAAGTGGCAAGTAAGGGTATATTTTTACACAAGCACGAGCTGCTACAACGACGGTTCATGGTGGCAGGCGAGCGGCGACTGGATATACAGCGGCTGGTATGAGGACCGGTACATCGGGGAGGCATGGGGGGGGTCTCCAGAGACAAAAGAGCACAACGTGTCCACGAAAATCGTTAGCTACCCAAGGCCAGCAGCGGACATAGATCACGGGATGACAGAGCTACCGCTCGGGAGCACTGTGAATTTCAGGTTAAGAGTACTGCTCGAGCTTGACAAGGAGCCGGTCTTTTCGGGAGGAGGCGAGACTGAGTCGGGGGTAGTGTCCTTCATGATTGGAGGAACGGCGTACCAATACCAGTACACAGTTGACTTTTACGGGGATACTGAATTGGTCACGAGCAATCCGGAAAAGATGAAGATAAGCCAGAGTTCTTCCGGGGTGTGGCAGTTGACGATCGACCGGACACTTTCGGCATCCACCAGCGAGTCGGCGTCAAAGAGCGGGATATTTATACTCCCGGACCCCTTGGAAATCGATCTTGCATCCAGCGCATCTCCCGAGCAGTCGTTAGAACTCCCCTTGGAAGTGAAGATCGTCTCCGGGATAACGGTGTCATTGGTGGTCGCCGGTCTCGTGGCATACATTGCAATGAAAAAACACGGTGGGGGTGAAATTTTTGTCGAACACTAGAAGCTTTTTATGCAGCCATTTTGATAAGCAAAGGATGCCGAAAATGAAGCGCCGGATAGGGCTGCTGGCCGCTTTCGCGGTCGCGTTTGTAGTTCTAGCGTCAATTCAAACCTCACCTGTCGCGGCCGACGTCCAGTCAGTCCCCTCATTTGGGGTAGAGGTCACAGATTATCCGACGACGATTTCTCCGGGCGCATCATACACGATCGCGGTTAGCGTTTCTCGGCCAGAAGGCATGCCGCTTCCCAGTTGGGCTTCAGGTGATTCGCCCCCGAAATGGGAGATCAGGACGTATTTTTATGACGGCTTGAACGCTTACAGCGAAGGCGAAATGACCGACATCGGCGGTACAAAACTATATACTGGATGGTGGGACCATCGCGTTCAGGGCGATTCTTGGACGGCCACAATGACGGACACACGGAATTTCGACATCCCAAACAAAATCGTCTCTTACCCGCGTGCCGCAGATGAGATAACCGATGGAAAAATGAACGAGATTCCATTCGGGGAGGAGGTCAAACTAAAAGTAAAGTTGAGATTGAGGTGGGGGGATTCGCAACTTCAGTTCAAAAACATCGATAATGACGAGGAGAACGAGTTGACTTTCACATACTACGGCGTGGAGTACGGTGGAGATTACACGGAAATAAAAGCCAATGTTAAATATCGAGTTGGAAGCGTTTATCTTGAAAAGAGCGAGGGCAACTACTGGCAAATAGATTACGAAACGATAAAGCAGGGAATCCTAGTTTCTGGCTCAGCGGGAGGCCTGCCGATAGAATTGATCGGGGGCGGAGTGGTCGCTCTTGTCGCCGTTGGAGCGATAATCGGTTTCATGAAGAAGCGCGGCGGCGGGGAAGCAAAGTACGAGGAATATTCTCAGCCTGCGCAGGCGCCATCGATGGCACTGCCACCAACCACATATCAAATGCCGACCCAAGCGCCCACACCGACTTATCAGCAGGCGCCAACACAAGCGTATCCGCAAGTGCCTGCGCAAGCCACGCCACAAGCACCTCCACAAACATATCAGGTCCCGACACAAGCGCCTCCGCAGGCGCCACAGCAAGCGCAACAGAGCGCACAACCTCAGCAGCCCGAAGCGAAGAAGAAGAAAGAGAAAGACGACTTTGATTTCTAGGTGCGCAGGAGTTTCCTGGCCAAGTTAGTTATCGCAGAGTACGCCGAGGACTTTGGTGACGACACCATTAGCGGGACCCCTTCTTTCAGAGCCTTCATCACGGCGTCGTCTTCAGGAACAGTCCCAAGCAACGGCACATTCATGATCTCTTTTATCTCATCCTTGTCAAGCTCGAATTCCTCGCCCCTGACGCGGTTGAGAACGAACCCGATTGGCCGAGACCCCAAAAATTCCGCGACAAGGCGGGTTTTCATGCAGTCGGAAACAGCAACCATGTCGGGTGTTGTCACAAGCAAAGTCTCGCTGGAGGACCTGAGCGCAGCCACGGTTTCTCTCCTCAGACCCCCCGAGGTGTCAATCAAGACGAAATCCGCCTTCACAGCAAGATTTTTCATTATCTCTGGCAGCTGCTCAGGGCGCGTCCTCTTTATCTGTTGCAGGGTCACCGCCGCCGGAGCGATTTTAACCCCCATCGGCCCCGTGTAAAGGACGTTGTCGAACACAGTTTCGCCTACTATGGCGTCGTTTATTGTGTAGATCGCCTTCTCAAGCTTGAAAAGGAGCGCGAGATCAGGCGTTGTGAAACACGCGTCGATTATTATCGTCTCCTTGCCCATCTTGGCAAGCGCGAGGCCTAGGTTCGCAACTAGCGTGGTGCGCCCAACTCCTCCCTTCCCTGATGCAACAGCGATAACCCGCATATAACCACCAGACCTCTTTAACAGGTTTGTAAATTGATATCCTTTTTCGCTTTTAAATAGGGCCCGACTAAATAAGGAGGGGGAGAATGCCACAAAAATACGATGTAGTAGTCGTGGGGGCGGGGCCAGCAGGACTGGCGGCAGCGAGTTCGGCTGCGGCGGAAGGCGCGAAGACCCTAGTGCTGGAAATGCGAGCGCAGGTCGGCGGACAGTTGAATTTTGAAAGCTTGGTGTCTCAGGAGTTGGCGAAGGACTTCAAAGGCGCCGCTGTCGGCGAAATCAGAGAATTGAGGCTGATCTCTCCCAAAGAAAAACTTGCGGTCAGGGGAAAAGTAGGAAAGATTCTCGACAGGGAAGAAGTTTCCAGGATTTTGGCCAACAAGGCGGTGTCTTCTGGAGCCGAGATATGGATCAACTCGCCCGTGAAGCACCTTTTGGCAAACGATGGGATTGTCCGCGGCGTGAAAGCCGAGTCCGGCAGTTGGTCCGAGATCGTGAACTCTGAAGTGCTAATAGACGCCACAGGAAGCGCGGGTCAATTTTCGAGCATTTTCTTGAGGAAATTCTTGAAAAAAGAATGGGCATTCGAGGAACTGGCTTTTTCAAACGAATATCTGATGGCCAATTCAAACGTCACCGCGCCTGAAATTTACTTCAACTCATACGTTGCGCCGGGCGGCCGGGCCTGGATATACCCGTTCGGGGCTGGGAACTCCTTGGCCGGAATCTACGGCATAAGGATCCATCCGGACACGGCGTTGGACGAGTTCATAGGAAGGGTTTCCCCTAGCTCGCTCACAAAAGCCTCCCCGATAGTTTCAACAAGAGGCCAAATCCCGCTTCAGGGCCCGCTGGATCAAACTTGCGGCAATGGGATAATTTCAGTGGGGGCGGCAGCAGGCCAAATTAACCCCCTCACAGGCAACGGCTTACGGTACGCGCTAGCGTGCGGGGAAATCGCCGGGAGGGCCGCCGTCGAGGCGGTCACGGAAGGCGAAGTTTCGGAGTCCAGACTTTCTGAAGCCGACAAGAATTGGAAATCCATATTCTCCTCGGAATTCGAAGCGTGCAAAGCCGTTCATTCTTTCCTGAAAGTTTCGCAGGACAAAAAGATGGACAGCATTTTGAAAGTACTGAAAGGCAGTCCGAATGCAAGGAGATCTTTCACAAACGTTTTCACAGACTCAAAACTGAATCACTCTCTAAAGACGCTGGTGAAGAGCGAAGTTGGCAAAATCCTCGGGCAAGAAGTCTCAGACAGGGTTTTGAATCTTGTCTAGATCAGGTGGTTGGGGATGCGCTGTTATTCATGCAACAGCGAATCAGTTTTCTACGACCATTACAGGGGCGAGTTCTCGTGCACGAGATGCGGGTTGGTCATTTTCGACCGTGCACTTGAGTCCGGGCCGGAGTGGCGGACGAAAGTTGGTGAGAGCGGAGAGAGGGCGGACGTTGGTTCAGGGATAGATTACACGCTGCATGACTTGGGGATGGGTTCAAGTTTCAACTTGCCCAACGACGTCTCGCCCGCGAACAGGGCTAGGCTCCGAAGAATGCGCGAGATTCAAAAGCGCTCGAAGACCATCGGATGGCAGGAAAGGAGCCTTCGCGAGGCCATGATTGAACTTGACAAAATCTGCGAGGACCTGTCGATACCAAAGGGCATCAAGACGGAGGCGAGCATGATATACCGCCGCGCAAAGTCCAAAGGGCTCACAGGGGGCAGGAACATGAGCCAGGTTTTGGCAGCCGCGATTTTCCTGTCATGCAGGCTCAGGGGAATCGCGCGAACGGAGGGAGAGGTGTCGGATTCGATTGCCGCGAGGTACGGTTTTGAAAGTAAAAAATGCGAAAGAACAATCAGAAGAATAGTAAGGGCGCTGAAATGCGCTTTGCAACTTGATGTTAGAAGGATCTCTCCCGACGAGTACATAGACAAATATTCAACCAAGTTGGGCATTTCCAGGGCGTCCATTGAAAAAGCGCACCAAATCCATCAAAAGTTTCCTAGGAAATTCTTGCAGTCGAAATCACCGCTATTCTTGGCCGCAATCATGATATATTTGGGGGTCAAAGAAACCGGCGAGTTGGTGACGCTGAAGCAAGTCGCGGATGGCGTGGGTGTCGGCGTTTCGAGCCTTTCCCAAAACGCCACGCAGTTCAAAAAGATTATTCAGAAAGACCTAAACGAGCCCACTTCTCTCAAAAAGCGTATTTAAGTAAAAAGGGTTAATACCTCTCGTAAGTTAAGTTTGGTGTTGCCTCATGAAATCGACTGGAGCTGAGTCAGAAGTATTTTGCCCGAAATGCAGGCGATACGTTGGGACGTTTGAGCGTTGTCCTTATTGCAGATCTAAAGTTCCGACAAGATTCTCATACCGTTTTCTGAAGTGGGGTGGGCTCACCGTTGCCGTCCTTGGCGTGATTTTCCTTTATGTCGACCTTCACGGCCCTCGCTTGGTCGTACGTCCGGTCCCGACTGTCGGGATAAGTGAGATCGGCCCGACGATGAATTACGCTCAAGTCTACATCACCGGAAAGGCCACGTTCGTGAAATACGACGAAGAGACTAGGGCATTGGGAATGTTTTTATCCGACGAAAACGGCGTTGAACTCTTTATCAGGGCCTATGATACGGAAACCCTGCGTTTGCTGAAGTTTGAGAATAAAAGATTAATGGAAAATGACAACACTCCGAGGTTCCCAGGGACCGGAGATATAATCACCGTGCGAGGAAACCTACGCATCCGCCCGGACTTCAACATGATGATTGTTTCATTCGCGGAGGGCGTAACCATCGACCGTCCCGAGGCATCCATCGTCACGATAGAAAACATGGTTGAAAATTCCACGGCGTTCGGCATCTACGAGAGGTTGCAAATAGAAGGAAAAATAATAGACATCGCGACGTACGACTGGTCAACAATCCTGACAGTCTACGAGATCAGTTCCGGTGCCGAGGCATCTGTTCTGATTCCCAACATTTTGACAGACTTTCTAAGACCATTTGATGCAAGTATGGGGGACATGATTAGGGTTAGGGGCGCTTTCGGAATGTATTACGGGTCCCCGCAGCTCTGGCTTGCTTCCTGGGATGATTTTGAGGTGATCGGTTGACCGAGGAGAACATCTGTCCAGCATGCGGCAAGCCAACGGCCGGATACGTCCCGTGCCCCCACTGCGGCGCAGATACGCGGATAAAGTTGAACAAGAAAGTGGTGCCAATTTTGATTTTGATTGTCTTTGTGGTCGGGATTGCCTTTTTCGGCGCGCATCTGGCCACGATAAGAGCAGACACGATGTCGATATCGAGCATAGACAGCTGGCAGAACTACGCCAGCGTTTGGGTTTCGGGGATTGTTACTTCCGGGCCGCAGATGGATGAACGCGGAATTTCTTTCGATATCCAGGATTCGAGCGGCGGGACCATGGAGATTGAAATTTACGTGCCCCCGACGACGCTAAAATCCCAGGGTCTGATGCCGAGCGTCGGGGACAACGTCAAAGCGTTCGGCCTGTTGCGGGTTTACGTCGACGGGAGCATAACGATGAGACCCTCCAAGCTTGGCGAGGATAAGTTCACAAAGGAGAACAAGTTCCAGCTCTATCGCGCCGAACCCGTTGAAACGAACATAACGAATTTGCTTTTGAACTGGCACAGCTCGAACTCGCTGAGATTCAAGCGGGTGTCTTTGGAAGGAACCATCGTTGGGATGAGGGCCCTGTCCTCGGCGAAAATTTACACGCTGCGCGACAGCGACAACAGCACGGTCGACATGTACGTCCACAACGGCGTCGTCAACGCGGAGAACGGTGAGCTGGATTTGAAGTTGCTACAAACGGTGAGAGCGACCGTCGGGGCATCGCAATACGGGAACAGCCCACAGCTTGTTCTTTCAAGCTATGATCAGATCGAGGTTTTGGAAAGCGGCGCCGCAACCCCAGTCCCGATCGAGAGCGTTGACGAAAGCATGAGGGGCGAGTTCATCACTACTGGCGGGAAGATAATTTTCGTCCTGATGTCGGGCGAGACGAGCAGCCTAGAAGTCGAGAAGTATTACCTGGTAATCGATAATGAATCCAATGCGACGACATGGATGTGGAACAGCGTTTACCAGCTATTGCCAGATTCCACTCGAGAGCTGCTGAAGCGCGGGTCGGACCTGCAGTTCACAGGAAAAGTCTCTCAGTCCGGAGAACTATCAATCGAGTTTCTCCTGCCGCCAGATTATACGATAGATAACGGCACTTTCGAGCCGGACTTGATTGAAAACGTGATGTCTCTCGAAGGGGAAAACGTAGGAAAGGTAGTGGCGATCGAGGGAACGGTCACTTCCGTGGAAAATGTCGCAGCCTTTGACAACAAATTACCTCCAAACCGCCTATTCACGATCCAAGACAATTTCGGAGGAAACGTCAAGCTTTTGGTGACGAACACGGTTTATGAGAGAATTTTGAGCCCGCCGGTGGTCGGGGACAAAGTTAACGTTGTAGGGACGTACTTCTTGCTGGAATCAAACGCCGTCTGGATAACGCCGGGATTGCCGAGCGACATAGTGAGGGTGAGCTGATGGAAACTCTGATTTATCTCATTTACTCGATGATTGGAGTTTTGGTGGGCGGGCTATTCTCGGTCCTGCCAGGTATGCACGTTCTCAATTTCGTCGGGATAGGGGTTTTCATCTACCTGGCCCTGCCCCTGGATGTTCTGGCGCTGACAATGATCTTCCTCGGGATGTTGATCGGGTACATCGTGGTCGGCTTGATCCAGACGACTTACATGGGATTACCGGACGACAGCACGCGATACTTCGCATTCCCCAACCAGAAATTGCTGATGTACGGGCGGGGTCACGAGGCCGTCGTGGTCGCCGGGATAGGCGCGGTCAGCGCGGCGCTGATGCTCATGATGCTGGCACCTCTTTCCAGCACCATATTCCCCATTTTCAGGAGATTGACAACTCCCCACCTCCACTGGATACTGATAGGAACTGTCACCTACCTGCTGCAGTCGGAGTGGCCCAAGGACTGGGGAAGCAGGGCGAAGACGAGGTTTGGCAGGCTGAAGGACGGCTGGGCGAGCCTGAGCGCCGGCTGGGCAGTTTTCTTCCTTTCGATGATGATGGGTTTCATAATAATGAACATCTCTATCCTTGCGCCGCAGAGAGCGTTCCAGAACCTGATGCCGGTCGTGGTCGGTTTCTTCGGAGTTTCATACATGCTGATGAACCTCATATCGCGCGCCAAGATTCCTGAACAGAAAGTTGGAAACGATATTTACATGAAGAAGATGGACTTCCTGCGCGGCTCCTCTTCAGGTTTCCTGGGCGGGATGTTCGCGGCGTTCGAGCCCGTGGTGACTGCAGGGCCAGGGATGAAGTTGTCGGCCCACGCGACCGGCACGAGCGGCGACAGCCAGTTCATGATTTCGGGAGGCGCCGGCAGGTTCGCATACTACGTCGGCGGCTTCTTCTTTCTCTGGGTTCCGCTGCTTCACCTGACCCGCAAGGCGCTTGGGATGATCACGAGCCTGATGTACCAGCCAACCGTCGAATCGGAGTTCTGGCTTTTCATGGCGGCCATAGCGATGGGGACCGCGTTCTCGTTCATTTTACTCGTATTTCTTTCAAAGAGGATAGCAAAGGTGATCACGAAGATCAATTTCCAGATGCTGTCATTGATTCTCCTTTCAGTGATAATCGGACTCGTGTGGGGATTCTCGGCGACATCGGATTATAACCCGCTGCTTCTCGTCGCGACGATTCTGATCACCGCCGGGCTGCTTTTCGTCGGCTTCAACGCATTGCTCAGGTTGATCGATCATCTCAGGAGAAGGTCCGGATGGCCGATTTACCTTCTAGCGGTCATTGGCATGGTCTTACTTTTCTTCGCAGTGGAAACGCTGCTCCTTCAACCTGGCGGGGTAATCGAAGGAATAAGGGCGATGATAATCCTCACGATTGCGACCGGAATAGGCCTCATGCCGCTGACTTTCAGGACCATGTGGACGAACACACTTCTTGGTTACTTCTTCCCTCTGATGCTGAACATGGCCGGGTTGAGCGCAGGGATAGTCGTTACGCTGGGGGTGTACTAGATGAGGGGCTTGACTCACTTCATGATGGGGATGATGGTTGCCACGTTCTTCAAGAGCCTTATGGTGGGCGCGGCCATGCAGGACTCGCTCCTGATAATATTGGGCGGAGTGTTTGGCCTGCTTCCGGACACTTTGGACTTTAAGTTCCTCGTGTACGTGGAGCCGCAGGACGCTGTCATCGACCCCGACCCGCACAACATGAACCCGCAAGACATCGCGGAAAAAATCGCGGCCGAGATAAACCACACGGACCAGATGGAGCCGGGCAAGATGAGGCGGCTGCAAACGCACACATTGAAGCTCGGTCCCGACCTCTGGCAGTCGTACAGCATAAATTTCAACAAGGCGAAGCGGCAGGTCGAGGTGAAGGTCGGTCCGCACGTCACGATGAGCGGAATGCCGGCATTCGGGACGGAGCCGCCGACGGACAAGGCTTTCGGGGTGGCGAGGTACAATCCTAAGCTCATTGATGTGTACGGAAGGGCGACCGAGGTTAAAGGTTTCAGCGGGCCTTCGTTCGGTTTCCTGAAGAGGAAGGATGGGGCGGTCGAAGTCGTTTTCATCCCGTTCCACAGGCGCTCCGGTCACAGCATGACTATGGGTTTCGTTTTCGCGCTTATCGGTTGGTTGCTCACCGGGGTCTGGCAGGTCGGAGGCGTCATACTCGCCGGATGGACGATGCACATCGCACTCGACTCTTTCGGCCACCTCGGGAACAACCTTTTCTGGCCTGTGATGAAGCAGAGGACAAGCGGGCTTTACCTAGTCAGCGCGTCAAACCCGTACTGGAACGCGTTCGCGATATACTCCTGCATCGCGCTAATATTCTGGAACATGAACATGTACAACGCTTCTGTCAGCCCGGCGTACACGGTTGCCTGGATGACTTCGCTCGGACCCGCGCTTTACATTTTGTCGGTCATACTCATCCCATGGTCGATACTCGGCGCGATCTATTTCACATACCGCAAGAAAACGAAGGGGCAGAGGTCATACGAGCTATTCGCTTCGACGACAGAGGTTGCGGGAGCGGCCGAGCCAGAGTCGGCGGGAATCGTCGAGCAGGAGCACTACTACGAGGTAGACGAGAAGCAGAAGCCATCCATGTTCTGGAGGGCGCTGGGAATCGGCATACTCATTGTGATTATGGTCATCCTGTTCGCGTACGGGCCGACCTGGTGAAGTTTTTTAAAGTTGGTTTCTTAGATTACTCTGGCGGGGTCGTAGTGTAGCTTGGCAGCACACCGGCCCAGAACCGGGCTGAAGGCAGGCTCCAGTGGATGCTTGTAGGTCTGCTGACGAAAGGATGATGACCTATTGGAGCGGTGAGACCTGCAAATCCGGGTTCAAATCCTGGCGACCCCACCTCGATTCAAACGACAATATTTGACAACCTTTTTACAAGGCAGATAACAGAGTTATTAATGATGTCGTTCAACATAAGCGCGATGTCAATTTCGAAAGGACGTTTTTGCATGACTAAATTATTTCCAAACCCGGAGCTTGCGTGGGGGGGGCAATAGATGGTTTTAGATACGATCATATTTGGCGTACTTGGATTGATGGCCGTACTAGTTGGCATAAAACTAGTTTCATATTCAATTAGAAACTCAAGAATACTGAAGGGCGCGAACGCGCGATACCTGATATCAATGGGTGTGCTGCTTCTAGTTATGGGTGCGGCAACCCATGCTGTTCATCACCTCTTTCCAGAAGAATTTGATATTGGTGCGGAAGAGGTTACACTTGCAGCTTATTCCGTTGGTACATTACTTATGATGATCGGAACAACGCGCGCTATTGGTTGTTAAAAAAGCATCCGGAAAGTTACCATTGCGAAAATTGCTGAAGACCACCCAGGGATGGCACCTTTTGATCAGCTCATTTATTTTGTTACCAATTTTACTTCCGGTTTCGGCGCTTGCTTTCACCATCAATCCAGAAGTGGAACTTTTTCATGCGGCAATCATGGTTTTTTGATTGTCATGTTCTCGATTTTCGCAATGGGGGAAAGGATGGTTCGGTCGGCCATTCATCCGGTGCTGATTTCTGCGAGGCGAGGCCCAGAAGGTGAGGTGCTCAGGGCAGACATTCACACCGTTGTAGCATACTCTGACCTCATATCGCGATTTTCCGCCGCCACCACTTTGTCAACTGGTATTGATCTCCCGAGAGAAGTGTTATCACAGTGCATCACTAGACACGATGTTCTCAAGGGCTGCGAGTTCGATGACAAGGGATTTTTCAAGTCTGAATGTGCGGTAGAAAATATAACTAAGATGAATCAGACAAAATCTTTACCAATGATTCGCAACGCTTATTCTGAACTCGCCACACGTTTGATAACTCTTTATGGTGCCGCGACATCTCCATGCATCGCCAAGGAAACCTTCGAAAAGGCATACAAAGCGGTTAAGAACGAATACCCAACATTGCAAAACTTCGTGGAGATTACGCGGGGATTGCCACCCGGGATTCTGGACGATGAGAAGTTGGCATTTTCAAAAAAGGAGGAGCTTGAGCAGATGGTAAAGCAGAAGACGGTCGAATTGCAGAAGAAGGTCGAAGAACTGGAGCGCACGCAATATGGACTTTCGGTTAGCGAGAAACGTTTTGGAAACTTGATTAGCATGCTTCCAGAACCGATTTTTGAGGCCAATGAAGAGGGTGAAATCACTTTCCTGAACTTGTCAGCGCACGATAGTTTTGGCTATACTCCGAAAGATTTCGACAAGGGAATAAACGTGTACCAACTTTTGTCCACGGAGATCGCGAGAAGGCAAAGTCATGCATCGATGAAGCGATTAAAGAAAAAAAGGTTTGTAGCGAGGAGCTAAATGCCGTTAAAAAAGACGGAGAAAACTTCCCTGTCTTGATGAGGGTAAGCCCAATAATTTACGCGGACAGACCGGTCGGCCTGAGAGGCATCTTCGTTAACATCTCGGATCGAAAGCAAATCGAGCAGGTGAAACGCGAAGGCTTGATTCAGACTATCAAAAAATTGCAGATGGCGCGGAAGACAGTTCTGCCGGAACCAACGTTGGATAAACTAAGGAGAACACAAATCGAGGCGATTGATACAATCAAAAAACATCTTGAGGTCGGTAGGCCATCGCCCGTAGTCGAGGCGTACAAAGAGTTACTCGCAAAACCGTTGGAAGGAACTAAAGCACGCAAAAAGCAACGTCGAAAAAAGACTTGATTTTTGATAAAATGCGTAGATTAAATCCGAGATTAAAATTCAAGTGATTCCACCAGAATTTCCCAGAATTTCATAACTTTATTAAACAATACAATCAACTAAGGTGAAATCATGGACCGAAAAGGAATCTCTCCGGCGATAATAATCGTGGTGGTCGTTGCAGTCGTTGGAGTTGCCGGAGGCGCGATATTGCTAACGCGCGGAGGCACAGGCGGAGTCGTGCGGGGTCTCTTCAGCTTCAAGTTTACAGTACAGCATGGAACTGAGCGGCGGGGGGGACGTCGCTGACGGGCACTGTTTACATGAAAAACATCGGGCAGAGCAATTTCAAGATCAGATACGACACGATATATGAGAACATTGAATCAAAAGTAATCGGTGACGTGGCATAAAACAAGGTGTGGGTCTGGACCTCATCAACTGATTGGGTGGAGACTCAAGATGCCGACATCTCATCTTACAATTTCTCAAGTCAACTTTCGGGCTGGACTGGAGGAGACTACACAGCCACCGTCGGCGGCACCACGATAAGACTTTATGATGTCCAAGTGAACCCGACTCTTGCAGATTCGATGTTCACTCCAGCTTGAGTCAATTCAAAAAATATTCTGGGATTCAACTCACTTGTTTATGTGCACAACCTTCGCTGGCGGGAAGCCGTTGAAGTAAGTCGACGAAGCAATCGAATAAGCCCCGATGTTCTCGGCGTAAACCAAATCATCTATTTCAAGATCAGGCAGTTCGTCCGAAAGTGAAATAGTGTCGAACGCGTCGCACGTCGGCCCGAACGTCGCGCTGATTTTCTTCTCGCCTTCCTTGAATGCTTTCAACGGGTAAAGGCAGTGGTCGAAAACTTGGCCGGAAAAGGTGTGGTAGACTCCGTCGTTCAGGTAGTAGCAAGGCTTCCCCTCCCTGAACGCCTTCCCGATGACCTTAGCCACGAGCGTGCATGCGTCAGCAACGATGAACCTCCCAGGCTCGGCGATTATCTGCGTGCCCGGCGGGAACAGCCTCTTAAACTCGGAATTTATTTTTCTAGCCAAAGTCTTGAACGATTTCACATGCGGATCGTACTTGACCGGGAATCCACCGCCGATGTCCAATATCTGAATTTTCCTCCCCCTCAACTCGACCTCCTTGAAGATCGACGATGCGAGGTGAAGCGCCTGCACGTAGTTGTCAAAGTTCGTGCACTGGCTCCCAACGTGGAAACTCAACCCTTCGACCACAAACCCAACCTTGTACGCTTCCTCGATCAGGTCGACCGCCTCGCCCGGGTGTGCCCCGAATTTCGAAGAAAGCTCTACCATCGACCCGGTGTTAGGCACCCTTATCCTGAGGACAAGCCCCGCGCTCGGGCAATGTTTCTTTATCTTTTTTATCTCCTCGATGTTGTCGTAAGTCACGAGCGGCTTGTAGGGTTCGAGCGCCTCCAGCGTCTCGGCCGGCTTTATCGTGTTCGCGTATATTATCTTGTCCCAGATGAAATCCTGCCTCTCCTTCCCGGGTAGGTGCTTGATGTTGTCATAAACGAGCATGAACTCCGGGAAGGAAGCGACGTCGAAACTCGCGCCCATCGCATATAACGTCCTTATGATTTCCGGGTTCGAGTTGGCCTTCACAGCGTAGTAAGCTTGGACATTGGGCAAATGCTCTTTGAACTCGCGGTAATTCTGCCTTATTTTTTCATGGTCAATCACGAAGACCGGCGTGCCGTGCTCTTTCGCTATCAGCCTGTACAATTCCTTGTCTATTCCTTCTTCCTCTTTTTTCATTGCAGACCCAACCATGGTAATTAGATGATCTCACGGTATAAATAGGAAATTTTTGAATTGCCAAGGATCATCATCGTTTTTCGCGTCGGGGTTTTCCTTGAAGAAGACTTTCCTGTTTTTCAGCGGCGTCCAGTCATAAGGTTTCGAAACGATTTTTCCGAGGTAAGGCCCGGCAACTTTCAAAATGTATTCGTGTGGGAGGTCGTCAGGCAGGCAGACGCCCATTCTCGGGTTCTCCAACATCCAGCAGACGGCAGAAACAACGCCCGCCGCCACTTGAAGCGTTGTCGCGTTTTCCCCCGGCGCAAGCATTCTAGCCCCCTCGATGCTCAGGACGCTCCCAGTCCACCACGAGTTGTACCTGTGACCCATCAGCAGTGCCCCTAGTATATCGTCGCCCTTCGTTATCTCGTCGTTCATTATCCTGATTTTCGGCTGCATCTGGTAGTTCCTCGACCGCAGCTCGTGAAGAGATGAAAGAGTTTCGTGGCAGGCGTGGTACGCGTAGTGGACGGTCGGGCGATAGGCGGCCTCACCGTTGTTCCACACAGTCAACCGATCAGAAATCCCGAATGCCTCACCGTGTCTGATCATCATCCCGACGATTTCCTCCCCAGGTATCCAAGATCTCACCCAGGTGTTGATTCCCATCTGGGCGAGGAATATCTGGTTCTTGGGCCCGTAAGGTGGCACATGAGCGAGCTTCGGCAGTTGCGTTTCGTGCGTGCCCCAGCCCATCTCAGCAGGCGCAGTCCCCTCCTCCCTTAGCCCCTCTATGCTCCAAGTCCCGACGAACTCGTTGACCTCCTTTGGCCTCTTTGTGATCTGGGTGTCGCGCTCGCTGCAGTGTATGACCTTCACGCCTAGGTTCATCGAAAGCTCAGCGAAGTTCCTTTCCTTTATCAGTCGCGATAGCTTTTCCGCCGCCCCTTTCGAAACTTTTTTGTCGGAAATCAATTTTTTCGCGATATCGATAAGCCCCAATTTCGTGAAGTGGGAGATCAAACCGGGGTTTGCGCCGTGGTCCAGCACAGCTGTCGGGGAATCCTTCCAGTCCTTGATCAACTCCCTTATCTTCATCTGCCTGTAGTAGAGCGATTTTTCGAAAGGCGATTTCTTGTCCATGTCCTTTTCAGGATCCCACTGCTCGACGGAAGTGTTGACGTAGAGGACGTCGTGGTCGTGGCACCACTTCAGCAGCGACTGGCACTCGATGTTCCAGGCGAGGTCGACGATCAGCCCGCCGCTGCCGACATACTTCGATAGCGTTTTTTCGAGATTTTGTCTTGTTATTTTCATGTGGACGAATTTTACCCCCCTGTCCGTCCATTTCTTCAGTATTTTCGACTTGTCTTCGAAATCGATTATCGTGATGTTCTTGCAAGGGATTTTGACATGCTTCAGGAGTATGGGCAGCGTGCACTTCGCAACCGCGCCATAACCGAGCATCAGAACCTTTTTTTCAAACTTCAACTTTTTCGCGACTTTCATTTTATCTACAAAATAATCTAGACTCAGGATTTATAGTTTTCTGAAAACTCGCCGCGACCCGAGTCGCTACTTTATTATCCCGGCTGGACGAATTTGGGTGATAACATGCAGCAAAGGGTCGTGTTCCCATTCTCAGCGATCGTCGGCATGGACAAGCTCAAGCTGGCTATTTTGATAAACGCGATAAACCCGAAAGTAGGTGGTTTGCTGATTCGTGGCCCGAAAGGCTCCGGAAAGACCACGGCCGTTCGTGGACTGTCGGAAATTCTTCCGAACATAAAAGTTGTTAAAGATTGCCCTTTCAAGTGCAACCCAAGCGACCCATCCAACATGTGTTCGAAGTGCACTGAGCGTCAGGGCCGAGGAGAGCAGCTTCCCGTTGAAGAGAGGAAAATGGCAGTGGTCAATCTCCCGCTCGGAGCCACCGAGGACCGCGTTATCGGGAGCTTGGACGTCGAGAAGGTGATCAAGCAGGGGATCGAAGCTCTCGAACCCGGGATACTGGCGGACGCGAACCAGAACATCCTTTACGTCGACGAGATCAACCTCCTTCCTGACCACATTTCGGACGATCTCTTGGACGCCGCCGCGACGGGATGGAACGTCGTCGAGCGCGAAGGAATTTCCGTGAGCCATCCGTCACGTTTCGTTTTCATCGGGACCATGAACCCTGAGGAGGGGGAGTTGAGGCCGCAGCTCCTCGACAGGTTCCCGCTATCTGTGGGCGTCGATAAAGTCGCATCGGCCGCTGAGAGAATCGAAATCGTCAAGAGGAACATAGATTTCGAGAAGAACCCGGCAGCGCTGCATGAGAAGTACAAGGCAGTTCAGGAGGAACTCAAGAAGAGGATAGGCCAGGCCCAAGAGACCCTACCGAAAGTAAAAATTTCTGAGAAGCTTTTGATTTTGATAAGCAAGGTATGTCTCGATTTGAAAGTTGACGGGGTCCGGCCGGACATAGTGATCGCGAAAGCAGCCGCTACTCTGGCAGCTTACGAAAACAGGAAGAACGTTATACTGAAGGATGTCGTCCTTGCCACCGAACTTGCGCTGGGCCACAGGACTAGGGAGGGTGGATTTTTGGAGCCAGCAACGCCGGACGACATCAGACAGGCGATTGAGAAAAAGGCGCAAGAAACGCAATATTCTGATGAGGACTTTTCAAAGGAATCCCCGCCGTCAGGTACGGAAGAAAGGGAAGATGAAACAGATGTGGTGGACGAGCCGGAGCCCCGTATTCGCGACAAGCCCTCGTTTAAATCCGATAAAGATTCCAAAACGAGCTACAAGGACCAATCTTTCAAGGGCACAATGGAGAAGAAGCAATCAATTTTCTCATCTGCAATCGGAAAACTCGTTTACGCCCTAAGAGGGAAATCGAAGGACGAGCAGGAGAAGATTGACTCCCCGAAAGGCGGGGAGGCGGGAGGAGAAGGCGGCGCAGAAAGGATTTTCGACGACATCGGAGAAGTCGGTGACGCCATTCCATCGGTGAGCGCAGCTTTGACCGCGCTGGACGTGACTAGTGGTGCGCTGATTTTAGAAAAGATAGAAAGAAGCACCCTGCCGGCCACAAGTCTCTCTTTCAAGATAAAAAAGAAGACGCGAGGCATCAAAAGCAGCAGTGCCGGGAAGCGGGCCGAGGCCGTCTCGACCCTCCATCGCGGGCGCGCATACGGCTGGAGATTCCCAAAGGGAAAGCCAAGGGACATTCATTTTCCAGCGACGATCAGAGTGGCCGCGCGAAGGCAAAAGTTCAGGGAAAAACCGGCCGCCGCCGCGCTGAAGATATGCATGGAGGACGTCAGGGAGAAATCCAGGCTCTACAGGGCGCCGATGACGATAGTATTCGTGATCGACCTGAGCGGCTCGATGAGGTTTAGCGTAACCGAGGCGAAGCAGGCGATATTGAAGCTCCACGGAGACGCCTATCGCGGGAGGGACAAGGTCGGTATCGTCGGATTCAAGGGGACTGGCGCGGTCGTCGTCCAGCACCCGATCTCCAACCTTAGAGTCGTCGCAAACAAGCTCTCAACACTGAGGGTTAGTGGCTTCACGCCGCTCGCGGCAGGGATGCTGAAGGCTTGTGAGGTCCTGAAGGCTTGCAAGAAGAGAGACATGTCGACTATTCCTGTGATGGCCGTGATAACCGACGGATGCGCGAACGTCCCTCTCAACAGGAGCCTTGACACGGATGAGGTAAGGTTGTTCAACGAGATGGGCGTAGACAATGGCGCGTATGATTATTTGGCGACTAAGGATGTGCTCGACGTTTGTAAGATTATAAAGAAGGAGGGAATCTACACGATTTCAGTCAACACTAACCAGTACCTAACGGGCCGCAACACGTACGGCTACTGGGTGACGAGGCAGATTGCACTGCGGACGAACGGCGCACACCACGAGCTTGGCAGGTTCGAGGGGAAGCTCCTGGCGAGCAAGATGTTTTCGAGCATGAACGAGGATCGAAGGATGATTGGGCTGGATGCTTCGACGAATCGCAATTTACACGGTTGATTTATTCGCGAAAGATAACCCTTAAATGTGGGAGCATAAGTGTAGTAGGCGATTGAATGACAGCAGTTATCTCATCTCTCAAGGCACGGAAAATTCTCGACAGCCGGGGAAAGCCTACGATAGAGGCGGAAGTCGGGGTCAAGTTCGAAGGTAAGACTTTCGTCGGAAGAGCGGCCGCACCGAGCGGCGCCAGCAGGGGAAAATACGAGGTGGCGGACTTTCCGGAAGGCGGAGTCGATGCCGCGCTCAAGAAAATACCTAAAATACTTTCAGGAATCACAGGCGGCGACGCCTTTGACCAGGAAAAGGTAGACAGAACCCTTCACGAGATCGACGGCACCCCGAACCTTTCGGAACTCGGAGGGAACACCACTGTCGCGATATCAATGGCGGCCGCGAAGGCGGCAGCCGCGGCGAAAGGGAAGCCGCTATTCGAGTACATCGGGGGAGGCCGCGAGTTGCCCTACCCGATAGGGAACGTCATCGGAGGGGGAAAGCACGCCGGCTCGATGGCCCCGGACATCCAGGAGCTCATAGCAGTGTCAGTCGGGGCGAAGAAAGTGAGCGAGGCAGTTTTCTCAAACGCCAGAGTTCACAAAAAGATCAGGGAACTGATAGAAAAGGCGGACAAGACGTTCACGGGAGGGAAAGGCGACGAGGGCGCCTGGGCGCCGAACCTCGACAATTACAAGGTCCTGGATATTCTGAGCAAGGCATGCAAGGAGACGAGCGACGAGACCGGTATAGCGGTCAGGCCATCGATGGACGTCGCCGCAAGCAGCCTTTACGACGAGAAGAAAGGTGTTTACAACTACAAGCGCGAGGGCAAGATCAGGGACGCGGGAGAGCAGCTCGATTTCATCGTGGAACTGGTCAACAATTACAAGATTTTCTTCCTGGAAGACCCGCTCCACGAGGAGGACTTTGAGGGATTCGCGGAGCTCACGCGCAAGGTCGGCAAAAAATGCCTTGTTTGCGGGGACGATCTATTCGTCACGAACGTCGAGCTGATAAAGAAGGGAATCGAGGTCGGCGCGGCGAACTCTGTCCTGATAAAACCAAACCAGATAGGCACGCTCACGGACACCCTGAACGCCGTCAAGCTTTCCAAAGAGAGCGGGCGCGCCCCCGTGGTTTCCCACCGCTCAGGGGAAACGACGGACGAGACAATCGCCCACCTCGCCGTGGCCTGGGGAGCGACTTTGATAAAGACGGGGACGGTCGGCGGGGAAAGGATAGCGAAATTGAACGAATTGATAAGGATAGAAGAGACGCTGGGCTCCAAAGCAAGAATGGTGAAGCTGCCTTTCATGTGATTTCAGGGCCAAAAATGGCCCCCAACAGCGTTTATTTATGAGTCAAATTCAATAAATGAAGGGTTTGAAACAGGAGGAAAAACATGGCAACACCGGAATTTGCGGAAGTGAAGCTGGTAGACTTCACGACATACCTGTCGAACGGAGTCCACATAGGGACAAGGCAGAAGACAGGCAGCATGAGGCCGTTCATATACAGGGTCAGGCCCGACGGGCTCTACGTGCTCGACGTGAGGAAGACGGACGAGAGGATAACCACTGTTGGGAAGTTCCTGGCGAGATTCGACCCCGACCAGATCGTCGCGGTCTCGGCGAGGCAGTACGGCCAGTATCCGGTCAAAAAGTTCGGCGAAGTCACCGGAATCAAAACAATCGTGGGGAGGTTCATCCCGGGCACTTTCACAAATCCAAAATTCAAGGGCTTCTTCGAGCCATCAGTCGTCATAATCACGGACCCGTTTGCGGACGAGCAAACTTTGAAAGAGGCGGCACAGCGCGGCATCCCAACGATAGGTTTTTGCGACTCGGACAACGAGACCGCGGACATAGACCTCGTTATTCCGACGAACAACAAGGGGCGGCGCGCACTCGCCCTCGTCTACTGGTTGCTAGCGCGCGAGATACTTAGGGCGCGCGGTGATCTGGCGCCAGACCAGCAGTTCGAGGTCCAGCTCCAGGACTTTGAGATGTGGCCGGGCGGCGAAGGCGAAGTTGGCGAGGCCGAAGCAGGCGAGTCCGAAGATTTCGGTGGTATCGAGTGAGAATTCCGGCAGTGGCTGGACAATTTTATGACGCTAATAAGGAGGACCTTATTTCCCAGCTCAATTGGTGTTACAAGCACAAGCAGGGGCCAGGCAAGTTGCCGAAAGTGGCGCAGGGTCACAGGAAGATATTGGGGCTTGTCTCGCCGCACGCAGGCTACATGTATTCCGGGCCGGTCGCCGCGCACGGCTATTCTCTTTTGGCGAGAGACGGAAAACCAGAGTCCGTGATCATTCTCGGGCCGAACCACACCGGATATGGCTCTGGAATCTCGACGATGAACTCTGGGAGCTGGAAGACCCCTCTCGGCGAGGTGAAGGTAAACGAAAACTTGGCCAACGCTATCCTGAAGTCAGCCAACATCATAGACGTCGATGAAAAAGCACACCTCTACGAGCACTCGATAGAAGTCCAACTGCCGTTCCTGCAGCACCTCTTCGGTTCGGGTTTCGATTTCGTCCCGATTGCCATGATGCTCCAGGACGCGAAGACGAGTCTGGAGGTCGGCGAGGCGATAGGCAAGGCGTCAGAAGGCAAGGATGTCTTGATAATAGCTTCAACGGATTTCACACACTACGAGTCGCAGGACTCGGCGGCTAGAAAGGACAAAAAGGCGATTGAAAAAATATTGTCGTTGGATGGGTTGGGTTTGGTTAAAACCGTCGAAGGTGAAGTGATAACAATGTGCGGATACGGGCCTGTGGTCGCGATGCTGCACGCGGCGAAAATGCTCGGGGCCAATGATGCCAAGCTCCTGAAATATGCTACAAGCGGCGAAACAGCGGAACCGATGGCGCAGGTCGTCGGCTACGGATCGATCGCCGTTCTGAGGTGATAGGATGAAACCATACGTTGTGAAGCTCGGCGGGAGCGTGATCACGGACAAGAAAAAGCCGTTCAGCGTCAGGCGCCAGAATTTGAACCGGTTGGCGCGCGAGTTGTCAAAGTCAAAACGTCCGCTCGTCATTGTCCACGGCGGCGGGTCTTTCGGCCATCCCCTCGCTTCCAAGTACAAGATTAGCGGCGGCTACAGAGAAGAGAGGCAGTTGATGGGGTTCGCTTTGACGCACAGGGCCATGGAGCAGCTTAACGCCGAAGTCGTAGGCGCCATGAGGTCGGCAGGAGTCCCGGCGGTTGCAGTCCAGACTTCCGCTTGCGCCGTCGTTAAGAACGGCAATATCCTGACACTCGAAAAGCGCCCGATAAAAAAGTTGCTCGATTTAGGCTTGGTCCCGGTGCTCTACGGCGACACAGTCCCTGATTTGCAAAAGGGGATGGGAATCCTCTCGGGCGACCAGCTTGCGGCGCGCCTGGCCAAGGACATTGGTGCGTCAAGGATAATTTTCGGCGTCGACGTCGATGGAGTCTACACCTCCGATCCGAGAAAAAACCGCGGCGCGGAAATACTAAAAAACATAACCCAGAAGGACTGGAACCAGCTTTCATTCTCAGGTGACAGCAGGATTAAAGACGTGACAGGCGGAATGAAAAACAAAGTAGGAGAGCTGTTGAAATTGGCGAAATCGGGAATAGAATCCGAGATAGCTAACGCCGCAAAGCCGGGAACGATTGAAAGGCTGGTAAACGGCGAGAGAGGGCTTGGAACGATAATAGGTGGGAGAAAATGAGCAAAAAAACCGAGAACAGGAAGCTAGAGCACTTGAACATATGCCTGAAGGGCGATGTTGAGTCAATCCTGAAAAGCACGGGGTTCGAGGACATCGATTTCATCCACAAGGCGCTTCCGGAGATCGATTTGGAAGAGGCCGACCTGAAGACAAAATTCTTAGGCAAGAGTTTGGAAGCCCCGGTGATGATCCTTCCGATGACAGGCGGACATCAGCGCGGGAAGAACTTCAACCTGATTTTGGCCGCTGCAGCCCAGGAGTTTGGTTTGGCGTTCGGCGTAGGCAGTCAGAGGGCGGCGATTGAAAATCCAAAGTTGGCGCACACTTACCAAGTCAGGAAAGTCGCGCCAGACGTCTTTCTCATGGGAAACTTGGGCGCGCCCCAGTTCGTCCAGGGTTACGGAATCAAGGAGGCGAGACAAGCGGTCGAGATGATAGACGCCGACGCTCTCTCGATCCACATGAACTCCCTCCAGGAGATAGTGCAGCCAGAAGGTGAGCCGAAGTACAACGGAGTCTTGCAGAGCATTTCAAAGATTTGCCGAGGTTTGAAAGTCCCTGTCGTCGCGAAGGAGACCGGCGGCGGGATAAGCAAGGAAGTCGCGCTCAAGCTGGCCAGGGCCGGCGCGGCTGCAATAGACGTTAGCGGGGCTGGCGGCACTTCTTGGGCAGGGGTCGAGGTTCAACGGGCTGAGACAAGCGTAGGCTACACATTGTGGGATTGGGGGATACCAACTGCGGTATGCACGGCAGATGTCGTGGATTCAGTGAGCGTCCCTGTCATCTCTAGCGGAGGTATAAGGTCCGGGCTCGACGCCGCGAAAGCGTTGGCTCTCGGCGCGGATATCGTGGGGATAGCCCTTCCTGCGCTCCAGGCCGCGGCTGAGGGGGAGGCGGGAATAAGAAATTATCTTCAGAACTTTTTGTCGGAATTGAAGGCGGTAATGTTCCTGACCGGAAGCAAGAATCCGAAAGAGCTGCGCGGAGCCGGCCTCGTCATATACGGGTTGACGAGGGAAAAATTGTTCAGCATCGGATTGGACCCGGATAGACTCTCAAAAGGTAGAAAAAGATGATTGAAGTTCTACCGCTCGGCGGGATGAACGAAATAGGCAAGAACATGACGGCGATCGGGTTCGACGGCAAATACATCATCGTTGACATGGGGATCCGGCTAGACAGCATCCTCGCTTTCGAGGATGTCGAGATAGGGAAGATGACAAAGGAGGAGCTCGTCAACATCAACGCCATCCCCGACGACTCCATGCTGCACGGGAAGAAGGTCGAAGCGATAGTATTGACCCACGGCCACCTGGACCACGTCGGCGCCGTCGGGAAGCTGGCGGCCACGTACAACGCGCCGATTTACGGGACTCCCTTCACTTCCGAGATAACGAAGCATATAATCAAGGAAGAGTCCGGGCCGACTCCTCGCCTGGATTTGCGAAGGCACATCCCACCCGGAGACACAGTGGACGTTGGGAAAATATCGGTGGAGTTCATCCCCATAACCCACAGCATACTCCAGACGAGCGCGATACTGATCAGAAAAGGGGAGGAATCGATTCTTGTCGCGAGCGATTTCAAGCTTGACGATGAGCCTCTCCTCGGTTACAAGACGGATACGAAAAGGCTGGAGGAAATCGGTAAGGAAGGACTTCTGGCGGCGATGGTTGGCTCGGTGAGGTTGGATGAGGAGGGCCCAACGGGTTCAGAGGCGCAGGCAAAGGAGATGCTGAGAGACGCGATGAACGATGCCTTCACGACCAGAGGCCTCGTTTTCGTCACTACTTTCTCTTCACACATAACTCGGCTGAAGTCCATCGTGGACCTTGCGTTTGAACTCGGGAGGACGCCGGTGATGATAGGAAGGTCGATGAGAAGTTACACGAAAATCGCGATGCACCTTGACCTTGTGGATTTCCCGGCAGAACTACAAATCCTCGGCAGGCCGAACGCCGTGAGGAACATCCTGAAAAAAATCGAGCAGTCCCGCAGCGATTACGTTTTGATCTGCACGGGGCACCAGGGTGAACCCACCTCCGTTTTGACGAGGATTGCGGACGGGAGGATACCGCCGAGCATCAAGAATGGAGACGAGGTCATATACTCCGCGAGCGTCATCCCGAACCCGATAAACCAGTCCAACCGGGCAATCCAAGAGACGAAGCTCGAGGCCCAGGGCGCCCATATTCACCGAAACGTCCACGTTTCAGGGCACGCCGGAAGGGTCGACACAGCCGAGTTCCTGAGTATGATCAAACCGGAGCACATCATCCCCTGCCACGGAACTCCGGAAAAACTTAGGACGATGGCCGAGCTTTCCCGGCAGATCGGCTATTCAGGCAAACAAGTACATATTTTTGGGAATGGGATTTCTCTTAAATTGGGTGGCTAGGATGGACGTCATGAAATACCTCTCGGAAAGAATCGCCGTGGTCGAGAAGGAGCTGAACAGTTGGGTCCCGCCGGGCACTCAGCCAGCCGAGTTGACGAAGGCGGCACGCCATCTGCTAGACGCTGGAGGCAAGAGACTCCGCCCATGCCTGGTTATGGTATCTTGCGAAGCTGTTGGAGGGAAAAGCAAGGACGCGATCGAGGCCGCCGCAGCTTTGGAATTGCTGCACAATTTCACGCTGATCCACGACGACATAATGGACCACGATGAGTTCAGGAGAAACGTCAAGACCGTCCACATGATCTGGGGCGAGCCAATCGCGATAATCGCCGGCGATGCCCTCTTCGCCAAAGTATTCGAGGCCCTGACAGGGAACGTTAGGCGGCTGAAACTCGACAAGGCGTCCGCGGTTGAAGTTTTTGACACTGTCAGCAAGGCGAGTTTCGAGGTCTGCAGCGGGCAGGCAAAGGACATGCTCCTCGCGAAAAGCAAGAGCGTGAAAGAGGCGGAATTCCTGGACATGATAAGCGGAAAGACCGGTGCATTGACCGAGGCCTCTACGAAGATAGGGGCAATTCTTGGGAAAGGCACAGCAAGGCAGGTGAAAGCGCTGGCTAACTACGGGAGGCTCCTGGGTGTGGCGTTCCAAATCAGGGACGATGTCCTCGGCGTAACCGGCCAGAAAAGCAAGTTCGGAAAACCGATCGGCAGCGACATCAGGGAGGGAAAAAGGACGCTGATAGCGATAAGAGCACTCTCGATAGTGAAGGGTCTGGAAAAGAAAACTCTTCTGCGCGTACTAGGAAATGAAAATTCATCGGGTTCTGAAATCAAAGCCGCAATAGAAATATTGAGAAAGTCGGGAAGCATCGATTACGCGTCGCGGAAGTCCGAGGAATTGGTTTCAAAGGCGAAATCTCAATTGAATGTATTGCCCGACTCCGATGCAAAGGAAGTTCTCGTGAAGATCGCCGATTTCGTGGTCAAGAGGGAGTTTTAATAAATGAAGGCTTCAGAGAGGTCTGAAAATGGAAGAAATCAGGAATGAAGTTTTGAAGTGGGTCTTGACGAACGCCGTTGAGCACAATGGAAAAGCCGACGCGAAATCAGTCATGGGAAAACTCATCGCGGAGCTTCCGGGATGGAAGTCCAAGATAGGGGAACTTTCCCTGATCGTCAAGGAAGTCGTGGACGAGGTCAATTCGATGAGTTCCGAGGAGCAAAATTTCCAGCTTAAAAAAGTCGGCGCCCCAAAAAAGGCCGAGCACGCCGAGAAGAAAGGCTTGCAGGAACTTCCAGAGCTAGACAGGTTCCCGCTCGTGGTAACGCGATTCGCTCCAAATCCAAACGGACCACTGCACCTCGGGAACGCCCGCGCAGCGATTCTAAGCCACGAGTATGCGAGAAAGTACAAGGGAAAATTCATCCTGCGTTTCGAGGACACCAATCCGGAAAAGGTTCTTCTGGAGATGTACGAGTTCATAAAACGCGACTTGCGCTGGCTGGGAATGAGCTGGGACGAGGAATATGCACAGTCCGACAGGATAGAAAAGTACTACACTTGTGCCGAGCAGCTTCTGGGCGAGGGAAAGGCATACGTTTGCACATGCGACGTTGAAAAGTTCCGCTTGATGCGCGACGCGGGAGAGCCATGCCCATGCAGAGACAAGTCCACCGAAGAAAATTTGGCTGGTTGGAGCAAGATGCTGTCCGGTGATGTGGAGCAAGGGGCCGCGGTCGTCAGAATCAAAACGGATCTCAGACACCCGAACCCGGCCGTCAGGGACTGGCCCGCCCTCAGGGTCGTGAAAACCCCGCACCCAAAGACAGGTGAAAAGTTCAAAATCTGGCCGCTATACAATTTCTCCGTTTCCATAGACGACCACGAGATGGGGGTATCCCACGTCTTCAGAGGCAAGGAGCACGAGGGGAACGAGCAGTGCCAGCGAACTTTGTTCATGCACCTGGGCTGGGATTATCCGGTCGCGATCCAGTACGGGCGGCTTGCAATCCCCGGCGCGCCGCTAAGCAAGACGCAAACGATCCAGGCGATCAGCGGAGGCAAGCTCACGGGTTTCGACGATGTCCGGCTGGCCACACTCACTGCTTTGAAAAGGCGCGGGATATTGCCAGAAACAGTAAGGCAGGTGATATTGGGCGTGGGGTTGACTCTTGTCGACTCTTCTTTGAGCTGGGAGACCCTGTACGCACAGAACAGGAAGATGGTGGACGAAATCGCGAGCAGGTACTTCTTCGTCCAAAACCCCGTGAAACTCATGGTCAAAAACGCGCCTGATTTGAAAGAGGTGAGCCTGCGAGCCCACCCGAGCCGCCCAGAGGCTGGTGAAAGGATACTGCCACTTGAGAGAGATAACGGCGGCATGGGATTTTACATTTCGAGGGAAGATTGCGACAAGATCCAGGAGAACGGGACTTTCAGGCTCAAGGACCTCATGAACGTGAAGATGGTCAAGAAGGGAAAAGTTTGCGAGGCCGAGTTCGAGAGCCTGGGAATAATAAACGTCCCGAAAATCCACTGGGTTTCGAAGGGGGCTTTGCAGGTCGAGGTCTTGACCCCCGAGAATGAGGCGGTCAAAGGACTGGCGGAGCCCGCGGTTGCCTCGTTAGAGCCTGGCGCGATAGTCCAGTTTGAAAGGTACGGTTTTGTGAGGATAGAATCGATCAGTCCGAAAATTTTGGCGGCATACAGTCACAGGTGAGCTAGGAAAACATAAAAGGAAAGAGTGAGAAGAATTGCCAAGTTGAGGGGTCTGGTTTGGATAGTGTCGATCTAAAGCTGCTGAGAATATTGGAGAAGGATGCGCGCACGCCTCTAAGGAAAATGGCGCGCGAAGTCGGGCTGAGCACGTCCGGCGTCAGGAGGAGGGTGCAGCAGATGGAAAAGGTCGGGATAATAAAGGGGCAATCAGTCGTAATAGACCCGAAGAAGTACGGGTTCGATATTTTGGCAATAATAACGATAGCCGCCGACCCGAGGAGCCTGAAGGAGATGGTCCGCGCAATACGCGGGAAGCACGAGGTTTGCGAGTTGCACCTGGTCAGCGGGGGCGACCACCTCGTGGCAAAGATAAGGTCAAAGAGCATCGACGATTTGAACAAATTCGTGAAGGAAAATATAACCTCATTCGAGTCGGTCAAGCAGGTTTCGACAATGATCGCGATGGAAACTTTCAAGGAGACTCTTCTAAACCTCTAGGTGCAATGATGATTGAAGAGGAATCCAAAATCGCAAGAAGCACCATTGAGTTCGTCCTGCCGAACATAGTCTATCTGGGAGAGCTCAAGGATTTGGTCGAGCGCGAGATCGGGAGGAGCGATAGCGCCCAAGCCCTTGTCGACAACATCAAGAAGGCGATTTCAGAGGAAACCGACAACACGAAAAAGACAGACTGGAGGATTTTTCTGGGAGAGTTCCGGAGGAGGACTTCCAGCAAGTCTTAATTTACCCATTCAGAATGTAGAGGGGTCGTGAATGATTACGAACGAAGTCAAGAAAATCGCGCACGGCATAAAAACTATGGAAATCCGCGGGGCAGGAAAAATAGCCAGGGCCGCCGCGCTGGCGATGAAGATCGCCGCTGAAAATTCAAAGGCGAAGAACGCGGAAGATTTTTTGGCCGAGATGGAGAAGGCTTCAAATTTCATAGAATCCACGAGGCCGTCGGCAGTTTCCCTTCCAAACGCTTTGAGATACGTCATGAGGGGCGCACGCAAAGCTGAGGGCGGAGTGGACGAGATTCGCGAGGGCATCGTTTCGAGAGCCGACGAATTCATAAAGAGTTCGGAGGAGGCCGTGAAGAAAATCGGAGAAATAGGCGCCAACAGGATATCGGACGGCGACACCGTGATGACCCACTGCAACAGCCAGAGCGCCCTTTCTGTTATAAAGACGGCTTTCAAGCAAGGCAAAAAAATACAAGTTTACCTGACGGAGGCGCGGCCTTTCTACCAGGGCCACATAAGCGCCAGAGAAATCCTGAAAGCCGGGATTCCAACCACGATGTTCGTCGATTCGGCGGTCAGGCACTTGATCAGGGATGTTGACAAGGTAGTTGTCGGCGCGGACAGCGTCGCCGCCAACGGGGCAGTCGTTAACAAGATAGGCACTTCCCAGATAGCCTTGGCGGCCCATGAAGCGAGAGTCCCGTTTTTCGTCGCCGCTGAGACTTACAAATTCCACCCCGGTACTTTGGTTGGACGGCTTGTCGAAATCGAGGAGAGGGACCCGAAGGAGGTGGCCGACCCAAAGAACTTCCCCGGCATCAAGATCAGGAACCCTTCATTCGACGTCACCCCGGCGGAATACGTTGACCTGATAATAACTGAGCGGGGCATAATTCCTCCGTCCGCGGCTTACGCAATAATCAGCGATCTTTTCGGATGGGAATTCGGGGAAAAAACCTGATCAGGTCCTTTCACGCGTCCTGTGTATAACTCCCTTCAGAGTACCCATTTCTATTACCTTGAGCTTCGCGTTCAAGTAATCGACGAAGGTTTTTGCAGGAACGCCGAGTTGCCAAAGATCGACGTAGACCTGCCCTACTGGGACGACGCCCTTGCCGCTTATTTTCGAAAGATGTTCGTCCTGCTTCAAAACAACTATGGTGTTTGTCCCGTGATGCGCCTCAAATTTTTTCTTAATCTCAACCGCGTCTCCGTAGACGTGTACTTCCCGATACCTCTCGACGGTTTCACCGAACTTTATCTTGAATGCTGAGTAAGCAGTGAGCAAAGAGCCGGCGGGGACGTTTTTCTCTATCTTATCTATTGTCGTGCTAGTGCTGATTCTTGAAACGACATCCTCGTCAAGGTCCCTGTTGTTGGCCCAGAAAAGCAAGATTCGACCAACGTCAATAACTCTGAAGCCAAGCGGTTTTTTCTCTATTGCACCGATCCTGTCTAATTTTTGCATTACCGGGTTCACAGTACCCAAAGAGACCCCGCACGACTCCGCCACCGATTTTTGGTTCATGAAGCGGATATTCTCTTCGTAGAACAGGTACAGTATTTGCCGCAGAACTCTTTCCCACCTCTTCACAAAAACTCCTTTATTTCCGACGTATTAAAATGTTTCGAAAAAATTTGAAAACGTTATTTTGCTTAAAAGCCGATAAATGCCGCGCGTGTTGAGATTAGATAGTGGGAGAAATGGGGAAAAAATCCCAGGCGGCAGCAGCGTTGGCAGCGATAATGCTGATTTGCTTAGGTCTCGGCACAACTCTTGCGATTGATAACGAGAATTACTACTCTTATACCTATCAAGAGTTCGGCGACCAATTCTTGAAGTTTTTCACAGTATGGTCGGAAAATACAGTAGATAACTCGTCGGTCGTTTATGGTTACTTGTACGACAAAAAACCAAGCTGGGCTTCTTCACCACCGATGACCGTGAGCTGCTATTTCAGCATCGAGAACACGGTTGAAATAAAAACGATGGATATTGAATTCAGAGTCACGAAAAGTTGGTTGGACACAATCAAGATTTCTGAAAACGACGTGGTATTGTTGGAATACGCGGGCAGCTGGGTCGAGCATCCAACTTCCTTGAAAGAAGCCGGTGAGACATATTACACGTACTCCTCGTCGTCGTCCGGGCTTTCGCTGTTCGCTGTCGGCGGGAGATCGGCGGAGTTACAGAGCCCACTGCTGCCAGTAATGCTCTTCGTAGCCGCCGTATTGGCAATTTCTATTGTTTACTGGTTCGTCGTCAGGCCGCGCAGATTTTTCGTGTCTCTCAAGAAATTGGAGAGGGATACTGGCGAAGAGATAGTCAGAGGAAGCGGAGGCAAAATCGAAGAGGAGTCGGAACAGATAGCCAAAATGAAGAGACGTACAAAGCCTCAAACGAAAAACATTAAATCAGGGAAAGATGCAGAAATTCTGAGGGAATTGAAGAAAAAAGCTGGAAAGAGGCGGGAGTGATGGATAGTCTAAGAGACGTCGATATAAAATACGTAGAGGCGGCTAAGAACAATCTTGACAAGCTTATTCTATGGATTCTCAGGACTCGCGGACCGTTGAGCCGGCACGAAATAGTCCAACACATATTCGCCTCCCACGGGTTTTTGCCTCGTCAAGAAAAGGTAGATGAAATGCTGGATAATTTCATTCAAAAAAGCATAATCGAAAAGCAGGCAAACGGGTTGACGTCCGTTTTCATTTTAACTAAAAATGGAGTAAAGATCGCGTCCGATTCAAGCGAAGCTATTCGTATTTTATAAAAAGAAATGGTGGAGACCTTGGACCCCTCGAATCAAAAGCCTTTGAAAAAAATCCTGAGCGGGTTCGAGCGGGGGCGAAGACCAAAGATAACCGCAAGACGGGCGTACATCTTGGGAGTTTTTTCATGTAAAGGCGGCGTCGGGAAGACAACGACCGCGGCCAACATCGGAACCGCGCTGGCGGAAAAATTGGGAGAAGGAATCCTCCTCGTCGAGGCAAATCTCTCCGCGCCAAACTTGGGGCTTCATCTGGGAATACTGGACGTAGAGACTAGCATGCACGACGTCATGGCCGGAGCGGCCCCGATAGACAAAGCCATACACACCGTTGGAGGGAATTTGCAGGCCATACCTGGATCGCTCGCTTACGAGGAAGAAATCCATTACGTGGATTTCAAAGCGAAGATCGAGCCGCTGAGAAGCAAATATAAGTTAATTATATTGGATGCGGGGCCAGGGCTCGGCGCAGAGGCGATTTCTTCGATAAAAGCAAGCGACGAGATGCTGATAGTCACGAATCCCGAAATCCCGACGATTGCGAGCACTCTCAGGACATTCAGGGCGGCCGAGCGATACAGGGTCCCGATAATGGGGACGGTGGTCAACAAGGTGCGCGGGAAGAATTACGAGGTTCCTCTTTCGGAGGTGAAAAAGAGCCTAGGCTGGCCGATTCTGATGTCTATTCCGGACGATGAAAAGGTGAGGGAAAGTTTGACCGCCGGGGTGCCAGTAGTCAAATTCGCTCCTAAATCTTCTGCGGCGCGCGCCTTCAACGAACTAGCTGAGCGGATTTACGAGAAGCTAGGTTCCAAACTTTAACCCACTTTGTAGACTAGGTCCCCTTGTCGGCAGCGCTGCTCCGATTTCATCCCCACAGCCTGCCCCGGGCCCGCGTTTTGCACGTTCGCATGCTCAATCTGCATGGATTCGACTTTCTGCGCGTAATTGGAAGTCGGCCCCTCGACAGAGATCTTGTCGCCAACTTTCAACTCGTCAGACAACTCTATCACGCAAACCCCGATCTTCGTGAAATAGTGGGTTATTTTTCCAACCAGCTTCTTTTCACCCTGTGTTTGCACTCACTTCACCGATTAACATTGAACTTTCAAGTTAAAAAATCTCTCGAATGTCACTACCGAGGCGCTCAATCAGTGCATCGACCATCAAGGGAAGTATTCTGGTTTGTCATTCAATTGAAAAAATTATCTGACGGAGCATCAAAGTCTTTCAAGCAAAGAAAGCAACATGAGAGGTAAAGTAACTGTAGCATCCCCCTCAACAACAACATGTTTTGCTTTCTCCTTTATTTTCCCCCAAGATATCGCCTCTCTTGTTTGAGCACCAGATAGGCTACCATCAAATTCTTGTGCGGAAGTTAAGTAAACAGCATAATCAAGCCCATTTTTGAAAGCGTTCCACCAGATAACATGGTGTTTGCTGATGCCGCCACCAATTATCAGTGCACCAGATTTTTTCGCGCCGAAAACTATGTCGGCGAGACCCTGCTGATCCTTGAACTGGTCGAGCTTGAGATCCTTGTGCTCCTGCCAGAAAAGCCACAGCTGGCTTCCGAAAGCGCCGTCGAATATCCCGGGGACGTAGACCGGGATCTTGTTTTTCCAGCACCAGTAGAGGATCGTGTCCTTGTTCGCCCGCTTCCCGAACTCCCAAATCAGATCAACGCCAGAGAACTCTCGCTTCCCCTCATCCCAAAGCTCCTGCAGAATAGGCTGCATTTTTTCCTCAAGGATTAGCCCATAGCTCTCGTTCGGCACGAGCACGTTCCCCAGCCTGTTTATCCCATCGCGCCTCAGCTTGGCGTCGTCCAGCATGAAGTCGCCGTGATAGTAATCTTTCCATGAGCGGGCAAGGTCGTGGTCGAGCGTCCCGCACGTCGTCACAATCACGTCTGCGAGTTTTTCTTTCACGATGTCTCTGACGACTCCCCTGCATCCGGTCGCGATTATGCAAGCGGGGAAAGACATGAATTTCACGCATTCCTTGTCGCGCGCCATCGATTCCAAGATATCGACGCCGATTCCAACTTTCTTCGCGACGAAGCCCCCGCCAGCGGTCATCTGGCGGACCAACTCGTCTGCGCCCATCCCTTTTCTGAGAGAGATATCCTTTACTGGAGTTTTCGCGGTTTTTTTCGGCATTCGCACCAATCAGCTTTGGCCTACACCATAAAAGCTTCAGCGTTTGGCCAAAACAGAAATTTCAAAAGTCGTGGCAGAGATTGTTATTGAAGGTGAAATTGTGAAACTGGACGAACTGCTGGAAAAGCTGAACGACCTCAAACACTTGCCGAGAACGGGATGGCTTTTCGCTGGGGAATCCCTAAAAACGGTCGAGGACGTCGCCCAGCACTCTTTCGAAGTCGCAACAGTCACTCTATTGCTCTCTGACGAAATCGAACGCGCCGGAATTAGGATAGACAAGGGCCGCGCAATATCGATGGCGGTGATGCACGACTGGGCGGAGTCTCTTGTCACGGATTTTCCCTATCCAGCAGTCAAGTACCTCGAGTCGGCGAGGGTAAAGACTTCGATGGAGGACAAGGCATTCATTGCGCTTTTGGGCAAGAACAAAATTTTCCTTGAACTCTGGGATGAGTATCGCGGCAAAAAGACATTGGAATCCAAGCTCGTGCACGCGGCAGACTACATCTCGCTTCTCGTGCAGGCGGTCAAATATCGTGAAAAGGGAAACAGGTCGCATGAGCTAGAAAATCTCTGGCGAGCGGTGAAAAGGGATCTTGGGCCGTACGTCCGGGAGTTCCCTGTCGTGAAGAAGTTGGTCGCGGATCTGAACAAAAGATATCAAAAACTGACTTCTAGGCGAGGCTGATTTTTCTCAGAGTCGTGCCGCGAGACACCAGGGCGCCCATCGCACGGACCGCCCTGTTCGGTTCAGGATAGCAGGGTACGTGTTAAGTAGACGTAACTGAAACAGACGGCAAAATAAGAATAAACGTGATGAGCTGAGCGAAGCTATTTCGCCCTTTTGATTTCTTCCACGGCCTCGGGGTTCGCCAGTGTCGAGATGTCACCCGGAACCTCACCGATTGCCACGGCCTTTATGATCCTTCGCATGATCTTCCCGCTCCTTGTCTTTGGAACGTCCGGCACGAACAGGATTTCGTCGGGCCGCGCGATTTTGCCGATTTCCCTTGACACGTGCTCCTTGAGCTCCTTTTTCAGTGCCTCGTCCGCCGCAATCCCCTGCTTCGTTACCACGAACGCGACGATGGACTCCCCCTTGACTTCATGCGGTTTCCCGATCACGGCCGCTTCGGCGACTTTGGCATGGCTGACGAGCGCCGATTCGATTTCAGAATTGCCGATCCTGTGGCCGGCGACCTTGAGGATGTCGTCCGCCCTTCCCTGGACCCAGAAGTAGCCGTCCTCGTCCTTGCGCCCCATGTCGCCAGTTAGGTATATCGCCGGGTACTTGCCCCAGTATGTGTTCTGGTACCTCTCCGGGTCCTTGTAGATGCCGCGAAGCATCGCAGGCCATGGTGAAAGCAAGACTACGGAGCCGCCGGCGTTCGTGAGAGAATTTCCCCTATCGTCGAAGACGTCGGCCGAGTATCCCGGCAGGGGTTTCGTCGCCGAGCCGGGCTTGAGCGGAGTTATCGGCAGAGGCGAGATGCAGAAAGAACCCGTCTCGGTCTGCCACCACGTGTCCATTATCGGGCATCGCTCCGCGCCGATGTTCTTGTAGTACCAGACCCAGGCCTCCGGGTTTATCGGTTCCCCGACGGAGCCGAGAAGCCTCAGGGTGCTCATGTTCCTCTTTTTCGGCCATTCGTCTCCCATCCTCATGTGCGCCCTTATGGACGTTGGTGACGTGTAGAAAACAGAGACATTGTATTTCTCGATTATCTCCCACCACCTGTCTGGTTCTGGGAATGCCGGAGCGCCCTCGTACATCACCGATGTGACCCCGAGCATCAGCGGCGCGTAAACGATGTAGCTGTGCCCGGTGACCCAGCCGATGTCAGCGGCGCACCACCAGACATCATCGTCCTTCAGGTCGAAGACCGTCTTGAGAGTCCAGTATGTCGCGACGGCATAGCCTCCGTGAACGTGCAGGATTCCTTTTGGTTTACCCGTGGTGCCGGAAGTGTAGAGGATGTAGATGAGGTCTTCCGGGTCCAACTCTTCCGTCTTCGCCTCCGTTGGCTGCGTTTTTGTTATCTCGCCCCACCAGATGTCGCGCCCCGGCTTCATCGCGACGTTCCCGCCAGTCCTCCTGACGACTATCATTTTTTCCACGGTCGGGGCATTCTCAAGAGCCTCGTCCGCGTTCTTCTTTATTGGGACTATTCCTCCGCGCCTGTATGTCTCGTCGCAGGTTATCAGGATCTTCGCGCCAGCATCGTTTATCCTATCCTGCAAGCCCTTGACGCTGAACCCAGAGAAGACGACGCTGTGGACGGCGCCCATCTTCGCGCAGGCGAGCATCGCGATTGGCAGTTCGGGTATCATCGGCAGATAGATCCCGACGCGGTCCCCCCTCTTGACCCCGAGACTCTTCAAGGCGTTGGCTAGCCTGTTCACCTCCTCGTAGAGTTGAGCGTAAGTTATATTCCTGACGTCCCCGGGTTCGCCTTCCCAGATGTACGCGATTTTGTCTTTATTCTTCGTCTTCATGTGCCGGTCAACGGCGTTGTAGGTTATGTTGAACTTGCCGCCGACGAACCACTTGGCATATGGCGGCGCCCATTCGAGGACCTTGCTCCACGGCCTGAACCATTCGAGCTCTTTTGCCACCTCGTCCCAGTACCAGTCAAGATCCTGGGACTTTTCTAGCAGCTCCTCGTAGCTCCCTATCCCGTGCTTATCCATCCACTGCTTTATGTTGCTCTTTTCAACTAGCCCCTTGGGCGGGTTGAACACCCTTTGCTCCTTGAGCAGAACGTCGAGAGTTGTAGCCATTGTTTCACTAAACCTTCAAACAGGGGGAAATAAAACTATTTTTTCTTGTTTTTAGCTAGCCCCTTGAAGCCTTTTTTCTTCAACGTCTGTTTTATCTCTTCGTCTGTTATCGGTTTTGGCATGGGGACGGGTGATGTCTTCACTAGCTCCGGTTTTATCGCCGCGATTATCTTTCCCGCGGCAGTCGTCAACAGAAGCACGATGGCCACGACATATATCGCTTCCAGGCCAAGAAGGGTCCCGATCACGATGGAGACCATGACAACCCAAAGCCCCAGAGTCGTCGCGAGCCCCATCGTGTACCATGGCCGCCGCCTGAATAGCGAGATGAACCTTCCGCCGAAACCCACGAGCATGGCCTCGAGCCCAAACGCGATAGATCCGATGAGGAGGATTAAGTAAAGTATCAGGTTCGCCGTTTTTCCACCATTCCAAATCAGGCTCTTTTATTAAGTGCTTGTCGCCCGAATTTGCAGAATTCGTTCAGCTCGCAAATCCCGCATTTCGGGTTTCTCGGGAGGCATTTTTCGCGCCCGAAGAGGACCAATCCTCTGTTAACGATTCTCCAATCTTTTCTGCCGAAAATTTTCTGGAGCAATCCTCCGACTTCCTCGAGTTTCACCGGGCCGTCAACCAGGCCGATCCTCCTGCTTATCCTGTTCACGTGGACGTCCACCGGGATGCAAGGTATTCCAAAACCATAGCAGAGCGTTATGTCGGCAGTCTTGGGGCCGACGCCAGGCAATTTCATCAACTCCTCTCGATTGGAAGGGACGTTGTCGCCGTTCTCCAAAATCGCCCCGCATATCTGCAAAATGTTTTTCGCCTTTTGCTTGGCGAGCCCCGCGGCCTTTATCAGCCTTTGCAGCTCTTCAAGAGGTATTTTCGATATCCCTTCCGGTGTCGATGCCACCGAGAAGAGTGATTTTGACGCAATCGCAGTATTTTCCTCTCGCGTGCGCTGGGAGAGAACGCAGCTTATCAGGACCTTGAACGGGTTTTCAGGAATACCCTTTTCAATTTCGTGGCCGTACCTCCCGTGCAAAAAAAGCGCCGTTTTTTCGGCTGCAGAGATTCTTGAGTTCATGTTTTACCCGGTCAACCCTCTTCGGGTTCTATGACGTAGTATGCACCGAGGGTCTCGCTGATCGTCTTCGCAAGGGCGTGGTAGCACATGTCCACGTCTGCCTTTTCCGTCGTTATGTTCATGACATAGTCACGGCACGTGCAGAAGTATTTCACAACCTCGTACTCATCGCCCTTCCCCCTCACGTACCAGCGCTTCCCCCTCTTGATTACGCGCCTCCCCTTCACGGCCTCCAGCGCTCTCTTCCCCCGACCGCCATAAACGTCGTCTATCATGTGTTCCAGCTCCGGGGTGATTATCTCCCCTGGCTTGAGCATCTTGAAGAGCTCGGCCCTGCCTCGCAAAAACGCGTTCGAAACCATCCATACACCATATTTTTCTCGCAACGGGGGATATTAGAGCTTGATGGTATGGGAATCCAGAAAACTTTGGAAGGCTACGGCGTGCGGTTGAACAAGAGGGCGGGGCAGTATCTGGTCATCGACGACGCGCTTCTCGACAGGCTCGCGGGGTACGCGGATGTCTCGAAAGAGGACACAGTCCTTGAAGTAGGGACCGGGGTCGGGAACCTCACGGAGAGGCTTGCGACGCGCGCGAAAAAAGTGATATCGATCGAACGCGACGAGAGGCTCTTGAAGGTCGCCAAGGAAAACCTCGCGAAATGTACGAACGTGACTCTCATCCACGGGGACGCCACAAGCGTCAGGCTCCCGGTTTTCAACAAGGTCGTGGCGAACCTTCCGTACGGGATCTCCTCTGAGATAACTTTCAGGCTTCTGGAGAAGAAATTCGATGTCGCCGTCCTGATGTACCAGAAAGAGTTCGCCGAAAGGCTGGTGGCAAAGCCCGGGACTGCGGATTACGGGCGACTGACTGTGACGCTCCAATACCGCGCCGAGGCCGAGATACTTGAGAAAATCCCACCTGAAGTTTTCATCCCCCGGCCTGAGGTTTTTTCAGCGGTCGTGAGGCTCAGACCGAGGGAGCCGCCATTCAAGGTCAAAAACGAGCGCTTCTTCCTCAAAGTCGTCCGGGCGCTCTTCCAGCACAGGAGGCAGAGGGTGAGGAATTCCCTGCTGCGTTCTTTTGAACAGGTCTTCAGGGAAAAGAATCTTACCAAACCCGAGAAGAGGAAAAAAATCGACGAAAGGCTCCCAAAGGAAATTTTAGAATCGAAAGTTTTCGAACTCACTCCGGAAAAATTCGGTGAGATCGCCGACCTTGTTATGGATTGATCAAGGCTCGAAGAACTCGCTCGGCTGCGGGACCTCAAGCTTCAGACCCTTGCGCTTGCGGGTGTCTCGCACGACTTGGTCCTGAAGTTCCCTTGGCAACCTGTCGAACTTTTCGAACTCCGTCGCCCATATCGCGCGCCCCTCCGTCTCGGACCTGAGCTCGGCAGCGAGACCGAATGAGTTTGCGACAGGCATGTTAGCTTTCAGGATTGCTATGTCCTCGTCGGTCTCCATGTTGACGATCTTCCCGCGCCTGCCCTGGATGACCTTCGTTGCCCCGCCCATGAACTCCTGCGGGACCCTGACTTCAAGCTTCAGGATAGGCTCCAGTATCATCGGCTCCGCAAGCAAGAAGCTCGCTTGTATCGGGCGCCTGACCGCCGGCAATATCTGCGCAGGCCCTCTGTGGACCGAGTCCTCGTGAAGCACAGCGTCCTCAAGCATGATTTTCATCCCCCTGCTCGGCTCTCTCATCAGCGGCCCCTCGTCAACAACGTTCTGGAATGCTTCCACCAAGTGGTCCTCGATCTCCCTCAGGTACTGGACACCTTTCGTCATGTCCACGAGCATGTTCGGCCCGCTTATCGTGATTATGTTTCTGGCGGCGTGGGTTTCCCATCCCAAGTCCCTGAGCACGGCTGCGCGCTCCTTCCTCTCCTGGTCGTTTGTTATCTTCTTCTCCTCGATTGCGGCGACCACTTCCGGCGCCAATGGCTCCACGGAAATCTGGAACCGGTTGTGGCGGTTCGGTGACTTTCCTTCCACCGGCCCACCTTTCTTGGTGATAGTTTCCCTGTACACGACGAGCGGCGGGGAAGTCTTGACCTCGAGCCCCGCCTCTTTCAGCTTGTACTCTACAATCTCCAGGTGGACCTCGCCCATTCCGGAAACCAAATATTCCCCAGTCTCCTCGTTTATCTTGACGCGGATGTTCGGGTCCTCCCTCGCGATCTTTTTGAGCCTGTCTATGAGTTTCGGAAGCTCCTGGAAGTTCTTCGGCTCGACGGCCACCGTGACCACAGGCTCGCTGATGTACCGGATGTCCTCGAAGCCCTTCGCCTCTATTCCCTCGCTGACGATCGTCTCGCCGACCTGCGCCCCCTTCATGCCTATGAGCGCGGCTATGTTGCCAGCAGGTATCTTTTCGACAATCACCCTGTCGGCACCCATGTAGACTGAGACCTGCTGGATTTTCGAGTCCTGCTTTGCGTTAAGCAGCCTGACAGACTTCCCTTTCTCAACAGTCCCCGAGAAGACTCTCCCCGTGGAAATGACACCCGCCTGTTCGTCGACTATTATATCGGTTATCACCATGCAAATCGGGCCACTCTGGTCCGATTTTAACATCGATTGGCCGAGCGGGCTTGTTATGTCTCCTTTCCAGATTGTCGATATCCTTGCCTCCTGCGCCTGCTTCGGGTTGGGCAGGTGCCTTATGACCATGTCGAGGATGACCTCATACACTGGGCTTTTCTTAGCCAAGTCCTCCGGCTTGCCCGTCGTGTAAGCGTCGATTATGTCCTTGAAAGTCATGTTCTTCTTCTTCATCTGCGGGACGGAGAGCGCCCACTTCTCCTTCGCCGAGCCGAATACAACTGAGCCGTTCTCGACGTTGACGGCCCACTTCTCCCCGACGTCCTTCGGGGCGAACCTCCTGATCAGCTCGTTGAATTTCATGATTAGCTTTATGAACTTTTGCTGCATCCCTTCCGGCGTCAGCCTGAGCTCACTGATGAGCCTGTCTACCTTGTTTATGTAGAGGACCGGGCGCGTCCTCTCCGAGAGAGCCTGTCTGACCACGGTCTCCGTCTGCGGCATCACACCTTCAACTGCGTCCACGACAACGACGGCGCCGTCGATCGCGCGGAGCGCCCTAGCCACGTCTCCGCTGAAGTCGACGTGCCCCGGAGTGTCAAGGAGGTTGACGAGGTAGTCCTTCCCCTCGAGATGGTGGAGAAGGCTGACGGCCGACGTCTGGACGGTTATGCCGCGCTGCTGCTCGATCTCCAGGTAGTCCGTGAAAAGCTGGTCTCCCGCGAGTTCGAAGCTTATGATCCCCGACGCCGCGACGAGAGAGTCCGAAAGAGTTGTCTTGCCGTGGTCGACGTGGGCGATTATTCCAATATTTCTGATGAAGTCCTGCTGCCACATCAGCTTCTGCACATCGTCAACGTGCTTGTATCTTCGCATCGTATCCCTTGATGTTACTACTTATGGTATAAAAACGGGCATGTGCGGCAATATCAGGGCGAATTCAATCTCTCCTTTCTCGCCAATGTGTACGAGGATATCGAGGTGATGCCCGGCATCAGGGCCGATTCGTTCTCACCTTTTTCCTTCTTGGTGGCCTGGAACTCCTCAGGGATGTCCTTAGGCAGCTGCCCGACGCCTATCGTGTTGCCTATTCCGGCGACTATCACGGTTTCGCCCGGCTTGATGCGCTCCAGTATCGACTGCTTGACCATCTCGGACGCGCGCTTGGCCCCCTTGGCGAGGTCGCTGTGCATCGGTTTTATCGCCTCCGTGAATGATTCCTTGATCACCATCGCGTCGACGGGGATTTTCATCTTCGTCGCGATCTCCTCGATCTTGTACTTCTCCGTCGGCGGGCCGCCTATCGCCGCGCCAACTCCTTCTATAACGTCGCCGCTCCTCTCGCCCTCTAGCTTCCCTGCGGCGTCGATCATGAGAATGCGGTTGATCTTCCTCCTCTTCGCGAGGTACTGAATGAGCTCACCCGGCTTCCCCACGCGGCCACCAGGACCCTTCGCCTTAACGACGATCACCTTGCGCCTGTCGATGACGGTCTCGGCGTAGACCGTGTCCTCGACCGGTTCCTTCCACCCGTCCTTCTGGACCAGGTAGGCTGCGACGAGCGGGCCCACGCCATCGCCTATTGGCTTGCCATCCGCGAATGCCTTTGTCGCCTCAACGAAGCTCTTCGCCATCTCCCGGATGAACGGGAGGTTCATCTGGATGACCATAGTGAGTTGTATGTTCTTCGTCTTGTCGGCGAGAATCATGAAGTGACGCATCAGCCTGTGAAGCATGTGGCTTGCCATCGCCCCCTCTATCGCCATCTCTATGTTGGCGGCGGCCTCGGGGTCGGCGTTCGGGACCAGCCTCTCCACGGCCTTTTCGAATCTCTTGTTCCTGACGTCGATGATGTGTTCGAGGCGGTTGATCACTCCTGCGGGGTCGGCGCTGACCGGTTCTATCGCGAAGAATTCCAGGAAGTTGTCGAACTCCTTCTCCACGTCCCGCTTGGTTTTCCCGTGCTTTGTGATCGCCTTCAGAGCGATGCCCCGGCTCTCCTTGGCCCAGGTCTCTAGCTCGTTCACGGATTTCCTGAGCTGGCCCATCCCCATCCTGGCAATCATCTTCGTCTGGTAAGGGATGAGGAAGAAACTTATCACAAATATCAGGACGTATATCAAGGGGAATATGAAATCGGGTTCCGCCATGTTATCGAATACACTATTTTTGGTGTCTTAAAAGTATCTCGCAAGGGTTTAAGATTGAGCGAGGATAATTTTTCCGTTGCAGGGGTAGCCAAGCCAGGTCTACGGCGCTGGATTCAGGGTCCAGTCCTTTAGGGGTTCGGGGGTTCGAATCCCCTCCCCTGCACCATAGGTTGAGAAGGCGAAATAGGGCTTCTTTCAGGATTTCCGTATGACAGGCGTCCTGCTTTTGTCAGGACAAATGAAAGTTGCTCCAGCTCGGGTTTAGAACCCCTGAGCCGGTAGGGAATAGATATTTTACACGACCAACGCATAATTCTCTTTGTAGATATACACGGTGAAGGTGAGATAAAAAGAGAGGATGAAAAGATGAGTGCATTAGAAAGTTTGACCGAAACAAAAGTAAAGAAAATGGCAGGCGATAAGGTCTTCTCGAGAGGTTATGATTATTTTGTCGGGGGGCATGTCGGAGAGATAACAAAAACAGAAAAGGATGTCAGGGCAAGGGTGCTTGGAAGGGGTGGAACACTCTATTCGGTGCACATCGAGGGGAAAGGTAAAAGATTGGAGTCCAATTGCACATGCCCGTTCGGCGGGTTCTGCAAGCACATCGTTGCAGTTCTCCTCTCGTTGGTGAAGAAGAGCGGCGGTATCACGCAGATAAACACGAAAGAGGTGGAAAACAACTTGCGCTCAAAAAGCAAGGATGAACTCGTTGGTATAATCTTAGATCATGCTTACTCTGATACGGACTTCATGAAGTCTCTTCTCGTCGAAACGCACATAAAAGTGAAAAAGGCGGTCGACGTTTCCTTTTTCAAGAGAGAAATAGACAGACGTTTGGCCGAGGCTAACTACGTCCAATACCCGAACGTTTATGAATACGTGAGCGGATTGGAACAGTTCGCGGAGCAGATACAAAGACTGGCGAAGTCGGGGTTCGCGAGGGAGGCCTCTGAACTGCTTTTTTACTTCATCAAACAAAGCGTGGATGCTCTTGAAAACAGCGGGATAGACGATTCAGATGGCAATTTTGGGGAGTTCATAATTTCTTTGGGGGAGCCCTACGCAAAAGCCTTGAAGGCCTCAAGGGACAAGAGCGCAATTTCAGCGGAAGACATCGTAGACTTGTACCTCAAAGCACGCGATTATGGTGTTGATGATGGTCTTGATCTTATCCTTAGCGTGCTGTCAGAAGAAACTCTGCTGCGAGCGGAAGAGCTGGCTCGAGAGAGGGTCGAAAGGGTAAAGGATAAAGCTGAATCTTGGCAGTCGACTGACGAAAGGTTCCTATTAGTGACCATTCTCGCGTTGTTGAGCAAGAGGGAGGAGTACACAAGACTCTGCAAAGAATGGGACGAAAAGGAATGGATAACCGAGCTGAAAGAGATCGAAAAGGAGAGGAAAAGGTGGGCCCTTGGCTGAGCCTGAAAAATTCCGCACCTGCCAGTTCTGTGGCGCGAAGGTGAAACTGGAAAACATACTTGAGCACAAAATTGAGGTTCACCACAAGGATTTGTATCTTAGCGAAACTGGGGCGATGGCCGAGGACGAGGTGCACGCCGCATGCGATAAGGCAGCTGAACTAATGATGGCCAATGATCCCAAAAAGGCGTTGAAGCTTTTTGAGAAGGTGTTGAAAGTTGACCCTAGAAATTTCGGAGCGTGGCATGACATGGGATTGGCGCTCACAGACCTTGGGAGAGACAAAGAAGCCCTGAACTCGTTCGACAAGTGCATCGAGCTCAACCCAAACTTCGCGAGAGCGTGGCTGAGCAAAGGGAACTTTTTGCATCGCGTGGAAGAGAAGGAAGACGAAGCCGTGAAGTGTTATGAAGAGGCAATCAAGCGCGACCCGGGCATCCCCCAAGCGTGGTACAACCTAGGCGTCATTTCTGCGGCAAAGGAGAACTACGATGAAGCCTTGATGTGTTTTGACGAGTCGATAAAGCTGGATGAGAAGTACTGCTTACCGTGGGCGGCCAAGGCAGTAGTTTTGATGCGGCGTGGGAAGAAGGAGGAGGGCGAAGCGTGCCTCCGGAAAGCATACGAGCTGGATCCGGAACTCACAGAAGACCTTACCATGATGCCCCCGACACCAAAAATCCCAGATGGAGTCAAACAAATTATGGCCGAAAACCCAGAACTCAAGTCCTTCATCGACTGCTTGTGTGAACGGGTTACACTTCTGCACGAGAATTTCATCCTACTGAAGAAGCTCGCCGAACTGGTCGAGGAGGAACGGGAGCTCAAGAAGCGTCTTAGTTGCTACGAGAGATGACGGCGAGCTTCGTCCTATGGCTGAAATTTGACGCTTCCCTTGAAACCCCAAATTTCGAGGTTTTGCGGGAGTTGTGCCTACATGGCGCAGGCATAGCCACACTCCGGAGCGTCCTTATTAGGGATTTGGAAGCCGAGGCCTCCATTGGTCCGCCGTGGGCTTTCATCCGGTTCGCCCGCTGTTTCCCACGCGGTTACCTGCGCCGATCATTCTTCTATGTGGCTTGATAAGAAGCTAGTTGTTTTGACTGGTATGCGCAAGTCAACGCTTTAGCGCGAATTCAGTAAGATAGCTTGTAAACTCTCCGTGCCTCTCTGGATCCGAATACCACTCTCCAAACACCCTCTGAAAGCTCACTCTTCTGCCCAGCTTCTCCTTTAGATAACGCTCCAGCTCCCCCGTGTAAATCACGATCCCGCCCTGCATCTGCACGTATTGCGCGAAGTTCACCATTTTACCTGATACTTCGATCTCATCCCTACACCTCTATGTGGCGACGTATCCTGTTTTGATTTGTTGCGACGTTTCCAAACGCCAAGTACAATCCCAATCATTAACCCTGCAATATGATCTCCATAACCAACTTCTGCTGTCGACGTAAAGAGGAAGGCGACGTTTAAAATCCCATAAAATAGCCCAACGGTGGATGCCGGAATGTATCTTATCCCAAATGGGAATCGAACTGGATAATCTGGCTCACTCACGGCAAGGAATCCCAAGACACCGAAGATGGCGCCAGAAGCCCCCAAAGCGCCTATCGTTGGCTGGACGGTCAGAATTGTTCCGATGTTGGCGAGAACCCCCGTCAGCAAAAATACCAGCAAGAGGTATTTTTTTCCGGCCACGGTTTCAACGTAGTATCCAAAAATTGAAAGCCCAATCAAATTCAATGCCAAATGTTCAATATTTGCGTGCAAAAATATGGATGTCAAGAATGTCCAGGGTTTTGCTAAAGCATCAGCCGACACAAATTTGAGTTCGTTTAAAACTTGCAAATTCGCAAAGGATTGAGCAACGAAGATGGCGATCAAAATAAATATGAGAGCAATTGTCAAAATCGGAAATTTTTGCCAACGGTTTGAAATTTTTCCTAGTTTACTCATTCGTCCACCCATTCAATCACGTCAAAAATTCGTAAAAGTGTGTTTTAAATCTCGTGCACCACTTCAAAACGATTATTTCAGTTCAGCCCTTTTCTCCCGGATGACGTCGTAAGCCGAACCCGCGATCAGCCCGGCGATGACGGAAAACAGGAAGAAACCCGTTATCGCTTCGATCGAGGCGATGAACCTCGTGTTCCCTACCGGATAGAACTCGCCCGTGCCGAGCGTCGTCAGGGTCGTCACGCTGAAGTACCAGGATTCCATCCCGTTGACGCGATCGAAGTTCTCACCTATGCTCGATTCGATCCCGTCCATGTTGGGACTGGAGTATATCGTGGCGAACCACGAGACGTAGATGAAGAGAACGATTATCGAGGCAGCGATCTGGACCCACCTCTTGTGCGTTATCAGGTTTATCGCCCGCGCGATGATTATGTCCTTAAGGATCATTATGAAGACCGAGAGCTGGAGGTTCAGCCCGACGAGCGAGCTGAGGTTGAACGCGTCCGTTTCCCTCGCGGGCCCGGACGTGGCCAGGAATGCTGAAAAGGAGATGAAGAACGAGATCATGAAAAGTATCATGCTTATCCGACAGTAGCGCACAGCCAGGGACCTGCTCTTCGTCGACATCAGGAAGAAAAACGTCACAACAAGCGTAAGCAAGAATATCACGCTCTTCCACGGCGGGGACTGAACGAGCCATGTCCTCGCGACGATGAAGAACGCTATGAAGAAGATCACGTAGACCCACCATCGCCGGTGGATTGATTCGCCGAAAGCCTTCGAGTAGTCCTCGAGTATCTTCATTTTGGCATCCTTGACTGGATTTCCGGCGGCGCCAATAATGCTGCTGGTGCGGATTTGCAAAACGCCACCCCGCTTGATTATTTTAGCTTAGGCGCAATAGTTTTTGGGCATCATGATTGCAAAAACAGGGAAGGATTTCGACGTCGTGCTCGTGACGGCCGACTACTACGACGACCACCCGTTCTCGCCTGCCGGGGTGATTGCGCGCGTTCTGGACGCGAAGGGTTTCCGCGTCGGGATAATCGAGAAGCCGGAAAATGCGGAGGACTTCAAGAGGCTGGGCGCGCCAAAGCTATGCTTCTGCGTGACGACCGGCGCCGTGGACAGCATGGTCAACAACTACACGCCGCTGAAGAAGAGGCGGACGGGGATCCTCACGGAGATGCCGGACCGCGCGATGATAGTCTACTGCAACGCCCTGAGGCGGCACTTCAAGTCGAGCAAGATCGTCATCGGCGGAATCGAGGCCTCGCTAAGGCGCTTCGCCCACTACGACTACTGGGACAACGACGTCAGGCGCAGCATCCTCCTCGACTCGCGCGCGGACATCCTCGTCTACGGGAGCGGGGAGAAGCAGGTCATCGAGATCGCGGAGAGGCTGAGGGAAGGGAAGGGCCTGCGTGGGATTCTCGGCACGTGCATCCTCTCGAAGGAGGCCGGCGCCGGGTTCGAAATCCTGCCTTCTTTCAGGGAGGCGAAGGGGGACAAGAAAAAGTTCTGCCGCATGCAGATGGCGTTCTCCAACTGCAAGGACCAGGCCCAGGAGTACGACAACAACTTCGTCCTGCAGTTCAAATCGCCGAAGTACACGCCCGCAGACCTGGACCGGGTATATTCGCTCGGTTTCACGAGGAACCTCCACCCGAAATCGCTGCTCAAGATGGCGCAGTTTTCCGTGGTCACCCACCGCGGCTGCATCGGTGGCTGCAACTTCTGCTCGATCTCGCTCCACCACGGCGATAACATAGTCTCGCGCTCCGAGGCGAACATCCTCGACGAGATAAGGCGCCTCACGAAGCACCCCGACTTCAAGGGGTACATTGACGACCTCGGCGGGCCGTCCGCGAACATGTACGGGATGGACTGCGAGAAGGCTTGCGGGGAGGGCTGCATCAGTTGCCCGACGATCGACAGGAGCCACGGGAGGCTAATCTCGCTGCTGAGGAAGGCGCGCGCGGCCCCCGGCGTGAAGAAGGTCTTCGTCAGGAGCGGCATCAGGTACGACCTCGCGCTCGAGAGCAGGGAGTACCTCAAGGAGATTTCCGAGCACCACGTATCCGGGACTCTGAAGATAGCGCCGGAGCACTTCTCCGAGGAGGTTCTCAGGCTGATGAACAAGGACAACGCGCGGTTCGAGGACTTCGTGGATCTCTTTCGCGCGCTCAACAAGGGGAGGAGGCAGGCCTTGAGGTTCTACATAATGATCGGGCACCCTGGCGACGACAAGATCCAGGTGAAGTTCCTTAGCGAGAAGCTCTCGATGTTCAGGAACATAGAGCAGTTCCAGCTCTTCACTCCGACGCCGATGACGGTCTCCTCATGCATGTACTGGACTGGCCTGAACCCGCTGACGCTCGAGGAGGTCAAGGTGGTGCACGACTACCGGACGAAGAAGCGCATGAAGAGGATTTTGCTCAAGTCGATCAAGGAGTCTCACTCGGAGGACGCGCTCTCGTGGGAATAGGAAATTTTCGGCAGTATAACAGACTTGTATAACAACCTGATATAACGGCCAAATATAACACGCTTATTCCACGTACTTGACCTGTTTGGCCTCGGCAACGATTTTTTCCAGAACGCCTTTTTGCAGCCCGGTTCTCTGCCGCAGCTTCTCGATGTCCGTCTCCACGAGGTCCTTCGTCAGCATGAGCCCCGCCTGGAATAACCTCTCCCTCGTGAAGGATTTCAGAGACTGCAGGACCGTCACCGGGTAAAGCTCCTTGTCCTCGATCAGGCGCTCAAGGCTCTCTTTTTTCGGGTATCCCCAGCAGGTGACCTTTAGCCCCACGCAGTCCGCGAATTTTATAGCATCCTGCGTCAGCTTCGTGTTGCATGTGATCCACCCGTAGTCGAAGTTATTTCCCAGGTCGAGGAAACGCGCGTGGGTGTACATCGCCACCTTCACGTCCGTGTGGATGCCGGGCATGTTGTGGTACTTGCACTCGATCATGTACTTCTTCCCCTCCTTCTCGGCGGCGATATCGACTTCGTGGTTGATGCACTTCCCGCGGATTATCTGGCCGACCTTGGTAGCGTATCCGTAGTTCTGCAGTACCTCGGCCATGTACTTCTCGAACTGGAAGCCGGCCGGGCCGAGCGCCATTATCGCGCGCTTGAGGCTGTACCTGGTCGCGGCGCCGGGCTGCCTCCCGAGGAGCCTGAGCGTTATTTTGAGTATCTCGTGCGTGGAAATGCCGTCGTAGACCTGCTTACCGACCTCCGCCGCGATTTTCTCGGCGAGATCCTCCGGAGCGCCGGCCTTGATGCACGTGCGCCTGACCTTCCTGGCGTCGAACTCCTCCCTCTCTCCCGAGGCCTTCAGGACGTACATTTTCCACCAGTCCAAATCGGCTTGCGCGAGGATAAGTTTTTCGTTGGGGATTGGGAGGATTCGAGCCTTATTAGACCTTGTTTCACTAAATGGTGAAAAATATATATACTAACGAAATTAAAAAGTGAAACTGATGCACATGAAAATCGAGCGAATTTACCGTGAGCTCCTGTTGCGCAGCCTATCCAAGGAGTTTCTCACAAAACAGGAGGACCTCGCCAGCCGCTGCCAGACTTCCATCGGCCTTGTAAGCAAGGCTGTGAAAAAGTTGGAAGATGCGCACGCGGTGGAGGCCACGAGGCAGGGCGTCCGGGTACTTTCCTCGGCGCGGGTCTTGAACATTTGGGCAACCGAACGCAAGCTTTCAAGGGACATTTTCGCGGCTTTTCGCCTGGATTCACTGGACAAGGTTGAAAAGGAATTGCCGCGTGCCGCGATAATCACCGCGTTCTCCGCATGGCGCGCATTGACCGGCAGGCGCCCGGCCGACTATTCGCGCATATACTTCTACGTACGGGAAAGCGTGGATTTCGAACGCTGGTTCAGGTTTCGGGAGACCGGCGCAAGGAAGACCAATCCAAACGTTTTCGTCCTGAAAGCCGACGACCCGCACTTGTTGTCGACATCGGAGAGAGGGATTGCCCCCGTCCCGCAGGTATATGTCGACATATATTCGGTCGGTGGGCCCGAGGCGGCGCCATATCTTCGGGACATCGCCGAGAGATATCCGGAGTTGAGCCCGTGGTAGAGTTTTGGCGCGACGAGACGGTCGAGCAGTCATGGCGGATTCTCGAGAAGCTGAACAAGATGGCAGATTTTGTTGTAATAGGGGGCTGGGGGGTTTACCTCTGGACACGCAAGCTCAAGAGCCGCGACATCGACATATACATCGACCAGGAAAACTTCTACAAGCTGCAGGCAAGGGCGCTCAAGGATGGCATCGCGATCAAGCGCAACCCCCGGCTGAAAAAGTTCGAGATCGTGCTCGAGGGCACCGAGGTGGATATATACACGCCATTCATGTGCGGCCTCGCCATACCATGCGTCGACGTTTTCAGAAGTGGCATGATATCGAACGTCGAGGGTTTTAGGGTGGTCGCCCCCGAGCCGTTGCTTTTGCTAAAGGCCCAGGCGGCAAGGGAGAGGTGGGGCTCGGAGAAGGGGATGAAGGACAGGGTGGACATCATCTCCATGCTGGCTTTCGTGGACCTGAAATACCCGGTCTTGAACGACCTCCTGAAAAAGCACGATGCCGAAAAGTCGCTGCGAAAGACGATCGTGAGGACTTTGAGGGATAGCAGGGCCGAATACAGGGCGATTGGGCTCAGGTACGAGAAGGAAGGCGTCAAGCTGGCAAGGGCCGTTGAAAAGAACCTTGCCGTTTAGCTCACACGGCGATTTGTTGATATCAGGGCGTTGAATACTGTCTCGTTCAGGCATGGAGCATTGTTGCGAACGTTTTTTATACCTCCTCAGCCGAGCGTGATTTGGGAAGGGCATGGTGCAGTGCTCTGTTTGCAGGCGGGAATATCCCAGGGAGCATCTGACGGGGTGCAGCGAGTGCGGGGACCTGTTCTGCACGATATGCATGGATAAGGACGAGACTATGGAGGCGCTCGGGATCTGCTCAGACTGCGAGGAGGTCCACGGGGCGGAAGAGGAGCTTGAATAATTACTGAACTTTGGCAAATCTAGGTTTTTAAACCTCCGATGAGAGCTTTCATACTTCCCCTCATTCTCCTGAGCTGCTTCCTCGACGAGGACAACAGCCTCAGGATTTTCCCCGCATCCTTCACTTCCCTTCCGATCTCCAACACGGCCCGGATGAAAAACTGGAGGACCTCCGCGAACGCACGCCTGCACAGCGCGCCTATCGTCTCCAGATAGACGTTCGCCCTCTCAGCAGCGCGGCCCACAGAACCAAAAGAGAGGAGGGTATGCGCAGCGAGAATCATCTGGAGGTGTCGACTAACACCCCTGATCTTCCGCAGCTCGTACGCCTCCATACCCAAGTTCTGCTTCGCGTCCTTATAGAAGGCATCTATCTCGAAGCGCCTGGCGTATGTCCGCATCGTCCTGTTAGTCTCCCAGTCCAAGCGGTTGGTACAGTAAAAGTGGGGATCTTCCATTTTCTCGAATTTCTCTTCAGGATAAGAGACAATCACGCGCACTTTTCTCTCGAATCCCTTCAGCCGCACGGTCCTCGAGCACGCGCAGTAGACCTCCTTCGACCCGTCCTTGTGTTTGAGCACGACCAGCTCGAAGTCCTTCCTTGACAGGTCCTTGGCCCACTCAGATATGGGGCGGCCCCCTCCCGAAATCACGATCCTGTTCGACTTGCACCGGGTCACCCAGTCCTTCCCCAGCCCCTCCACGAGGCGCACGAACTCCACGTTGAAGTACCACGCGTCGAAGACGACGCACGAGAAAGGTATTCCGTGCCCAACCGCTTCCTCGACGAGTTCTGTGGCGAACTCGCACTTCGTCTTGAAGTTCTCCCCCGCCTGCCCATTCTTGATGTATATCCTGAAACCCAAGGGGAGGCTCAACCACTGTCTCGCGTAGTGGCTCGTGACGAGCTGGTGCCCCCACACGGGCTTTCCCTCGCTGGCGTCGTAGTGCCACCCCGTGCCTTCCATGTGCTTGCCCACATGGTGGGAGATGGTGTCGTCGATGATGAGGAGGCCACCCCCGAGTCCCCTTTCCTCCAGCCCGCTTTTTACGAACCCGTACCTCGTCCTTGCGAGTTCCTCCTCACTCCAGGGGGAGTCCGTAAGGAAGTGGTTCAGGGCGCTCTGATCGGTGTGGGCGAAGAAGCTGTCGTTTATCCCCTGCACGGTCCTGTTTTGGCAGACCATCAGCCCTGTCAGGTACCTCCCGAAGTGGGCCATCTGGGGCTTGCTGAACACATCTGAGAATATGGGCATGTTCAGGCCCACAACGCTTGGGAGGCTTATGACGGGTATCATCCTGATCGGTTTGATTTTCCTCCAGTCCAGCCTCTTTAACCCATGCCTCAGTACCCCATAGATGGCGGCGGGTTTAAAACTTGCCAAAGTTCAGTGATTAGTTTTTCTCAAGTCGTCCATTATTTCCTTCGCATCATGAAAGCCCAACTCACGTAGCACTTTTTCGCAATCCTCAATGGCACGCAAGTATCCCTTTCGAAAGCTTCCTGATTCGATTGATTTTTTGTCCATTTGTTTACACACCCCGCGATAAATTGAAAAATACGGTTAAACTATTTTGGGGGAGGGGTCTCCGAAAGTATTGTTTTTCCAAATTATCATTGAGTAAATTTTCATGGCGCTTTATACTGGACTTAGAGCCACCCAGCCAGATGAACTAGCTGTTTCAAAGGAACGCTCAAATTCCTCTACTACTTGAACAATGTTGTTCTCGTCGTCTGTTTTGTAAAGACCGGCAAAGAAATAACCTGAGATTCCCTTTATCGGAAAAGCAACCAACCTAGCAGTTGTTGGTCCAGAATCTGAGTTTTCAGTAACTGCCATATCTTCTAATGTCAAATTATCCGCCATGCTCGCAGGGATTTCCCACCACTGTTCAATCATAATAATTTCGTTCGGGTAAAGTTTGTCAAATGTAAGCGCGTATTTTGGCCCCGCTACAGTTATTGGATCATAACCAGTTTCAAGATCGTTGCGTACCACTAAAGATGTCCTGGCGCCAACTAAGTTGATGCTTTTTTCGCCGGATCTCATTTCGAGCGTAGTTTTGTTATCTTCATAATTCCATAAAGAAATAACAGATGATTTCACATAATCTCTCCTCGGCTCCAATGCTTTGTTGTCGATGTTGGGGTCAGGAAGAGAAAGTGCAACGCCTTCTTCGCTTATGGCAAATGCAGATAAGTTGTCTGTACCCAGGAATCCATTGTCCTCCGTTCCTCTCAAAAGGAAATAGGCCTGCGAATAGAAACGCACGGTTTTTTCTCTGCTCCATTGCGATAACGCTACCGCCGCGCCGACAGTCAATATCGCAAAGGTCAAAACAACAGCCAATTTTACCTTGGCCCCACCCGATTTTTTCTTCATCTCACCTTACCTCATGCCAATACCAAGTATGCGCAGCGTAAATAAAGCTAGGTTTGCAACCGAGGCTGTTTGCGGAGATTTGGTGGTTGATGCGATGTTTTGTACCGCGGTCGTTAAGTTTGTGACTGTGGTGGCCGCCTGGGACTTCGCGGGGCTGGCCGGTGCAGAGGCCTTAGCCGATGCAAGATTGCTGGACACCGGAGTTTGAGGGTCGCTTCGTGGTGCGGGGCTGCTCGGTGCAGGCGCAGATGTTATTGGAGCCCGGACCACCGGCGGCACAACGGAGCCGATTAAGGTCCCTGAGCTCGAGCTCGTGGAAATTTGTAGCGAGGTCGCCGATGCGGGCGCCGGGCTTGATGTCGCAGAGTTTGTTGTAATATTTGAGTTCGATATTTTTGCCGAGCCCACGGCAGCGGAAGCAATCTGGGCAGTTGCAGTCTTGGTTGGGATAGGTACCGGCGATAGAAAAACAATAGTTTGTAATTCGTTAACGCTAGTATCAATTGCATTTATTGTCGTTCCAACGACGTTCATAGTTGTGTAGGCTAATGTATTTGCGGCGTTTACAAAAACATCTTCAGCTTTATTTGCTAGTTCGCTTAATACCGATGGTCCATCATTTACCGCCAGCAGCGACCTCGCCAGCATCTTGCTCTCTTCCCTCAGCTCATCGTTCAGGTAGTTTATGTAAGGGACGTTGTCGACTTCCAATATCGGATTAGAATAATCCACAGTATATCGCCGGGTCACCCCCTGGCCCACCGATCCGCCGTCGTAAACCGGCCCAGACTTAAAGCCGCCGACGCGCCCCAACAGCTCAGTCACGTAGAGCGTCGCCGAATCCGACCTGGAAAGGCCGCCACTACATCCCTTGACCGTCAAAGTATACTTGTCCATTGGCGTGGACCTCGCAATCCGCACGACGAGCGACGCCACGGCGCTCCCATTCTCAGACAGCCCGACACTCGCGGGAATCGAATACGTCGCGTTGCCGGGAACCCCCTCAACGCTCAAGGAGACGTCCCCCTCGAACCCGTTCTCGCTCCTCAACGTGATAGTGAAGTCCTCCCGCCTGTCAACCTGCAGGCTGTGATCCTCATATTTGTAACTTTCAACCTCCCTTACCTGCAACGAATTCAGGTCATTGACGAATATCCTGTTCAGGAACAACTTCGACCTCGGCGATATCGCGACCGAGAAATCCGGGTTCGGCCGTGGCCCGGGCGCAGGAGCGGGAGCAAGCGCTGGCGCCGGTGCCGGGCTTGGCGCCTGGGGCTGCGAAGGGCCAGGCTGGGGCGCGGCCGGCGGAGCGGGCGAGACAGGCTGGACAGGAATCTCGCTTGTGCCCCCGTCCCAGACGTTCTCCGTCACGTAATCGAACTCCCGGTAGTGCGTCTCGGCCGCGACCCGCCCCAGCAAGCCGATGATCAGGGCCGCGCAAGTCATTCCAGCCAGCATCGTTCTTTTGTTCATTTCAATCCTCGGTTTATTATATGAAAAAAGCTCTATTTAGCCATTTTTTGTAAAAATATCCAATTTCCAGCTTTAATTTCATTAAACAGGCCGTTTAAAACGTTTTTAGCTGACCATTGAAAAGTTTTTCAACTGTGCGGCGAGGAAATCGGAGTGTATCAAAAAACCCCCGAAATGGGGTAACGGAAAATTGCGAAATGGGGTAATACCCGGCCACTTGTCACCCCATCGAAAAAAATGCTATGGGCTCGGCCGCGGCCACAGTTTCGAACCCACGAAATCGTTTATGTAATCCTCCGCCTTCTTGAGGTACCGCTCTTCCTCTTTTTTGTCGATTCCGAGAAGCGGCATTCTCCGTCTGATCTCGCCCTTCGCGCGCCGCATTGCCTGCTCCCTGATGGCGTCGCGGTCCATCTGGTTCCAAGAACGCTCTTTGGCGAGGTCCTCCGCCTGCGCCGTGTAGACGCCGATTTCCCTCTGCTCCTCGCCGTAGAGAGCGTAGTGCGCCGCCGAGTTCCCGATGAGGTTGCTGACCACCCTCGCATCCTTAGACTTGCTCATGCCCGCGCCCCACGATTTTTTTCATGTAAATATCTCCGATACCTTCACCGAGCCGCACGTAAGACCGCTTCAGGTCCAAAAATAGTTTTTCAGCGAGCAAGCCCCACAGCAGCAACTCTTTCCTCGTCACGGCGGCTTTCCCGTGCCGCCTTAGCTTCTCCATCGCCGCGCCGCCCGCCAACCCGACCAATTCCTTTTTGACATTCCTGTATTCGAAATCGAGGTCGAGCGCGTGCTTGAGCGTGAGAATCTCCCTCAGTGCGACTAGCAGATGATAACCCCTTTTGGACGGATCGTCCGCCTCTCTGGAAATTTCGAGCTGCAGTTCGACGTTTCTGATAGACTCGTAGACGCCGATCTTTCCTATCGGGTAAACTTCTTTTGAAATCCCGGACTCGTCGAACAGAATGCCCTCCTTCAGCCAAAAATGGACCTTGGGTTCGACCACCATGAGCCTTTTGAAATAGGGTTCGCTCACGATGTGGAGATCAACTTTCAAGCCAAGCCGTTCGCCCAATTTTTCAGCAAAGTCGCCCGCGCGCCCATCCGCCACGACAAGAACATCCACATCGCTTCTCTTGTCGAAATCACCCCTGGCGTAGGAACCGTAGATGAGAGCAAGCTTCAGGCCGCGGTTGAACTCGGCGTAGATTGACTTGATCGTCTTGTCGAGGACAGGGTTTTCCCTCAAAGCCATAAGTTTTGAGACGTTTTCGGGGGAGGGGACGAAGTAAACGCCGCGCCGAATCTTGAATGCAACGCCCCTCTTGACGAGCCTGCCCAGCGTCACCTTGAGGTACGGGTAGTCGCTGCCCATCACTTTACCAAGCTCGATGGTCCCCTTGGAGATTGCTCCTGCCCCGAACTTCTTCGCCATTAGTAACAGTTTTGTTACTTTTGGTATTTAAGCGTATCATTGGGTTTTTCAAAAAATGTGCGGGCAAGCCCACATTGATGTGTTCACCGTCTCCGGGCTGTAAGACCCAAAAAAGGGATATGCATTTTTGTTAATGTTTTTGCACGATTTTAGTTGTAATTTGTAATTGAAGGTAGAATGCACGCGATTTTTCCGAAAACACCGCAAAACGCAAAGATTTTAAGCAAAAAGTCCCGATTAGAATTGCTGGAATTGGGTTGGCCTGAGTCGGTGGTTTAACCTGAGGGTTAAACGTGCCGCATATAAACAGGATAGAGCTCAGAGGCTTCAAGTCGTTCGGGACAACCAAAGTACCTATTTCCCTAGCCAGGGGTTTCACCGCCGTCGTCGGGGAGAACGGCCACGGCAAGAGCAACATCGCGGACGCCCTGAGTTTCGTTTTCGGCGAGCGCAGCGGCAAGTCCATGCGGGTCGAGAGATTTTCCGATTTCATATACGCGAAGGACAGCAAGCCCGTCGCTCCTTTCGCCGAAGTCTCGATATTCATCGACAACCGCGACCACGGCCTCGCCCTGGACAACTCGGAGGTCATGATCTCGAGGCGCCTCGACAGGGCTGGAAAGAGCGTCTACAAGATCAACGGGAAGCGGACCGAGCTGCAGGAGATTGTTGACCTGCTTTCCCCAGTGATCGGGTTCACGGATGGATACAATTTCGTGAGGCAGGGGGAGATACACAAGATCGTCGAGAAGAGCCCGGAGGAACTGAGGCAGATAATCGACGGGCTGGCCGGCGTCTCCGAGTACGAGGAGAAGAAGGGCAAGGCCGTCAGCGACCTGAAGGCCGCGGAGGAGCAGCTCGGGATTCTCGGCGCGAAGCTCGGCGAGATCTCAAAGAACGTCGACAGGTTCAGGACCCAGGCGGAGGACGCGAGGAAGCACAAGAAGATCGAGCAGGAGCTTGAGGAGGTCCGCGCGGCGCTCCTGAACAAGAACGTCTTCGAGAGCGAGAGGGAGCAGAAGCGGCTCGAGCAGCAGGCGAAGAAGATAGAGTCCAAGAAAAACGCCCTTGAGAGGAGGTTCAGGGACCTGAACAAGAAAGCCAACCTCTACGAGGACCAGGCCAACCGCTTCCAAGAACTGATTGACACGAAACACAATTCGGATGTCATCGTGAAGGCCGGCGAACTCCGCAACCTCGATTCCGTGCTCAGGAGCCAGCTGAGGAAAACGAACGACGACAGGAAAGGTGTCCTTGAAGAAATGGAAAATGCGAAGGCCTCTATCGAGAGCAGCGGGAAATCATCCGGGGTTTTCGCGGAGATAAAGAAGTTCAACGAACTCCAGAAGGAGTTCGAGCGCCTGAGCGCCGCCCTGCAGAAGGCGAAGACGCTGGACGAGGCGAAGCAATCAATCGAGCAGGTCTCGCGCATTCTCGAAGAGATCAAGGGGCTTGTCGACGGCCTATTCATAGCATTCTCGAAGGGCAAGATTTCCGAGGTGGACGCCAAACAGCTCCACGACATATCAAGGCTCGAGGTCAGGCTCGAAGTCTACGATGGCCAGATCTCAGAATTGAACAAGAAATTGGAAAGGGCGAAGTCGCAGCTGGAAAAGATAAGCGCCGAGGAGAAGAAACTGAGGACATCGATAGACCTGCTGGACCAGAAGAAAAAGAAGCTTGCCGCGTCGGCGAGAAAATTCAGGGACAGTGCCAACAACATCCACGAGAAGGTCCTGCCCCTCAGCACCCGCCAGATGGAGATAAACGGTAAAATTTCATCGATTGAAGGCGAGATCAAGTCTTCAAGGAAGGAGATTGGCGGGATAAAAGTCGACTTCTCGCACCTCATCCACATGGACGTCCCCGCTCTCGAGAAGAAGGAGTCGGAGCTGCGGGGCGAGCTCGAGGCGATCGGGGAGGTCAACCCCCGCGCCATCCGCGACCTCAGGGAGGAGGAGACGAAACACGCCGCGGAGAACGGCAAATTCCAGAGGCTCGAGGCCGACAAGGAGGCGATCCTGAAGTTCATGGCCGAGATGGACGAGAAGAAAAAGAAGGTCTTCATGAAGACTTTCTCCGAGGTGGCCAGGCACTACAGCGAGATTTTCAGGGAGCTATCGGGGATCGGGACAGGGAAGCTGATCCTGGAGAATGAGCAGAGTCCGTTGGAGGGAGGGCTCGAGCTCGAGGCTGATTTTGGCGACGGCCTCTACCGTCTCAGAGGCCTCTCCGGCGGGCAGAAGACCCTGACCGCGCTCGCGTTCCTCTTCGCTCTGCAGCTCTACCGGCCGACGACTTTCTACGTCATGGACGAGATAGACCAGAGTCTCGACCAGAAGAACTGCGAGAGGGTCGCGAACCTCCTCCACAAGTTCTCGAAGGACTCCCAGATGCTCGTGATCACTCACCACCACAACATCGCGAAGATGGCCGACAGGATATTCGGGATAACGAAGGAAAAGGGAGAGCCCTCGCGCGTCCTCTCCGTGGAGCTCGCGCGCCTGAGCGACTACGAGGGGAAGGGGAATTAGAATGGAAGTTGCAGACAGACCCATTCACGAACTCGTCGACCTCGTGCGCGGGCACAAGATAGACGCCTGGGACGTCGACATCGAGAAGCTCACCTCAGTCTATCTGGAAAGGATCAGGCAGATGAAGGAGCTCGACATCCGCATCCCCGGGAGGGTTTTGCTGTCGGCGGCGCTCCTCCTCCGCATGAAGACGGAGAGCGCGACCAACGGCAACGGGAAAGAGAAGCTGGAGGCGGAGCTGGAGGAGCTTCTGGAAGTGGAGATGCCGGATCGCGGTGACGTGACTCTGATGCAGTTCGTGCCGCGCAAGATAACGGTCCTGGACCTGCTCGGCGCCCTGAAGGATGCGCTAAACGAGATGCCGGAGGCTAAGGAAAAGATCGCGAAGAAGATCGAGAAGATAATCTGGAAGGGTGAGGGCCTTGAGAGCCTTTTCAGGGAACTCGAGGACGCCCTGTTGAAGAGGATAATTGATATGGTGAATTCCGGAAAAACGGTTTCCCTGTTCGGTCTGGTGAAGCACAAGACGAGGGGCGATTTTGCAATGACTTTCATAACCCTGCTTTTCCTATGCAACGAGAAGAAGATCAAGCTGGAGCAGCCGGAAGAGTTCGGGGACATATTCGTGACCCCGCTGGAGGCGAAATGATGGGGATCCAGGATGACAAGAGGACGCTCGAGGCGGCCCTTTTCACGACCGACAGGCCGCTGACCACGCAGGAGATAAAGAGGCTTCTTGGCACTTCCTCGGACACGTACGCGAAGAAGCTTCTCGAGGACCTGAAGGGGAGCTACCGCAGGAGGAGTGGCCCGTTCTCCCTGGAGGAGCGCGGCCAGGGGACTTTCGCTCTCAGCCTCAAGGACGACATGATGAAGAAACTCGGCGACATAGTCCCGAAGCTCAAGGTCTCGAAGGGCGCCCTCAAGACGCTGGCGATAATAGCATACAGGCAGAACCTCACCCTTTCGAAGCTCGCGGAGATGAAGGGGAGCCGGGCGTACGAGTACGTGAGACAGCTTTCAGCGATAGGTTTCGTGGAGTCGAAGCCGTTCGGGAAGACGCGCCAGTTGAGGACTTCGAGCAAGTTTGCGAGCTATTTCGGGCTTCAGGACGACATGGACGTCATCCACGACTGGATAGAGTCTCAGATGCAATAGAAACGTTTGGGCTAAACAAAAACTTAAAAGCAGGGTGGGGGCGAAGGACTGCTGGTGATTTGATGGAGGTTGGGAGCAAAATCACATCGATATTTGTAACGTTGATATTCGTTACTTCTACCGCACCTTCGTTTTCATCCGCCGCCAGTGCCACCGTTTCGTCACCAACAAACATTTTTCAGAGTCAAATCATGATTGGGGCCGCCGCTCAAAATCAGTCCGACAACGCGGTCTGGCTTTCCGGATGGTCGTACCGCCTGCCGATCGCGATAACAAACCCGCCGCAGGCTCTCCAGGACTACCCGTTGCAGATAACGCTCGATACAGAGACAATGATCCTCAACGAAAAGCTGAATGATGACGCGGGAGACCTCCGCTTCGCCCTCGCGGACGGGACGGTTCTCCCCTACTGGATAGAGTCGGGCATCAACACAACTTCGACGATTATCTGGGTCAGGGTTCATTCGATCCCGCTCGAGGGGACGACGATATACGCCTACTACGGCAACGCCGACGCATCCAGCGCGGAGAACGAGGAAGCGGCGCTTTACAGCAGTTCGACATGGATTCTGAACGACGACTTCTCAGGCACTGAGATAGACACAAACAAATGGAACGTCACAGGCTCAAACCCAACAATAGTCGGCAACGCACTGAGGATAAACGGCTCAGGCGGCTGGACCTCCCAGGGAGTCAACTCGATCTTGACGCTCGACAGGGGCGCGGCAAGTTACGTGATAGAATACTCCCAGATGACCACCAACAGCGACATCACAGGAGGAATCATGAGCGGCTACGGCCCATACCCGCTAAACATAACCCCGGGTGTCATGCACTACTGGGCCGGGGCATCGCCTTGGTTCAAGTACGTCGACGGCGCCGCAAGCGCAATCGCTGGACGATCAGCAAACACCTGGTACAAGATGGAAATCAAGCTCAAGGCAAACGCAGGCTACACACTGCTGGCGAACGGGAAAACCCTGCTGCATCACTGGATCGAAAAATACGATTCCGAGAACGCGGAAGCCTGGGTGAAAGTCCCGTCAATCCCGGCATCAGGCAGCGCCACGATTTATCTCTACTACGGTAAGCGCAGCGCGTATTCGACAGAGAACGGTGACGCGATATTCATCTTCTTCGACGATTTCAAAACGATGGACACCACAAAGTGGAGGCAGAGCTGGGCCGTCTCCGACGGTGTCGCCGCCCAGGGACAGGGAAACAGCGACCTTGTGTCCGTTGAGAACTGGCCATTCGACAACGTGATCGTCAAGGCGAGGGTCAGGACGAGCGACGCCGCACCAGGCG
>DYTO01000011.1 GCA_020725895.1 Candidatus Hadarchaeum sp.
CGGTGTTGAAAACATCGACATATCGAGCGTCAAGCTGAACGACGCGGTACCGGCCGAATCAGACCAGAAGTACGGCTTCGTGAATGATCCGGAAATAAAGGACCGTGACGGCGATGGCCTACCGGAGTTGATGGCAAAATTCGACAGGGCGGCGGTGCAGGCGCTTGTACAGCCGGGCGATAACGTCGTGCTTACGGTCACAGGGAATTGGCATGCGGTGATGTTCAGGGGCAGCGACGGAATCCGCGTGATTTAGCCTTCAACAAAGAAAAAATAAGGGAGTAGCACCGTCAAAGTATGGTGCTCCGGCGGTGGAGCATCATTGTTCACTCGGTTTTCATGCTGTCTATGTCGTCTGATTGCCTAGCCCAGCCATGCTCCAATCTGGTTTTAGCGCCCGGCCGAGGAAAAAATCCAACCGCATTTGATGGTGCAGGGGAGGGGATTCGAACCCCCGAACTCCTGAGAGACCGGACCCTAAATCCGGCGCCGTAGGCCATGCTTGGCTACCCCTGCGGAATTACCTATATTTTCAAAATTATAAACTGGGGGCCTAAGCCCAGGTGTCGCGCTGGGCCATCTTCTCGTACCTTGAAAGCTTCTTTCCCTGCTTGAAGCAGTTCCTACAATAGACTTGGCCAAGCGTTTTCTTGGAGCAGCCCCTGTGGACCTCGGAGTGGCACTTGTTGCATTTGACGGTTGGCGGGCTGAGTGGCTTCCCGCAAACGGAGCAATCCGGCATTTTACCACTTCAGTACTTCTTTAGAACCACTGCGCGGAACGCTGCGAATAGCGACAGCAAAGCGGACACGAACAAGACCCACGTGCCCCACCAGCCAGCGAGGTTTGTCACGAAAAGCTGAATCCAGTTTATCAGCAATATGGCGCCGAATGTCGCAGAAACTGTCAGGAATGAAAGCGTGTTTTTTAGTGGCAATGAGACTTCGATGAAGTTCAAGGATATCAATGCGCTTCCGCCCATGAACAATCCCATTATGGCTATGTATACAGTCGCAGCGCCGCCAGCTATTCCAGCGATCAGTGCTAGCAGACCGGCGATAAGCAAGAATACCTCTGGTTGGTACATGATTCCCTGCGCGGTTATCGGTTTTGGTTGCATGTTTTTACCTCCACACTCCTTAACCCATCCTAATTTAAAGAGTTTCCGAATTTGAAATTTAAATAATTCTGTGAAAAAGGGAGAGGTACGTTGTGTAAAATGACAGAATCGCCGAGATCATGGTGACCCAGGCGAACCACACCAGCAAACCGAAGCTTGCGAACGAAACGATCGCGTTCACGAGCAAAATCGCGCCAAAAGAGAAAGACACAGGCCTGATTGAAAGGACCTCTTTCAGGATGCGATATCTCAAGTAGCCGAGTGATGCCAGTGCGCTCGAAGCCATTATCAGCCCGGTGAATACCGTCACAACGGCCTGCGAATTGCCGCTTGCCACGAAAGTTCCGCCGACAATCATCTGCAGAAGCGCCGCGACGATGAGAAAGAACTCGGGCATTTCCAGCGGATTTCGGTCGTACAAATTAGGTTCCATATTCACACCATCCTGGCCACGATCATCGGGTCCTTTTCACGGTCGGGTCCAGGTTGCAGTAGTTGTCGCCGCCGATCTGGTATATCTCGCGGACCTTCTCCAAGTCATAAAGCCCGTCATTGAAAATGCCTTCGTTGACGTACGCCGCAAGTACTTCTCCCACGAAAAGCGTGTGGTCGCCGGTCTTCACCTTGTCCACAAGCTTGCATTCTAGGTGCGCGATGCATTCCTCGATCGCGGGAGTCTTGATGGTTTTCGCTTTCCTCGGCGTCAGACCGAACTTCTCGAACTTGTCGACAGCCCTGCCGGAAACCGCGCCGCAGCCCGCGACCTTTTCCAGTATCTCCATCGTCGGGACGTTCACGACGAATTCCTTTGAATTTTCGATCAGATTGTGGGAATGGCGCTTCGGTGATATCGACACCCCGACAAGTTGCGGCACGGCCGATAGCGGGGTCGACCAGGAGATGGTAATCACATTCGGCTTCCCCGTCGCCGGGTCGATGCAGCTGATGAGCGTGACCAGGTGTGGGTAAATGAGCCTGTAAACCCTTGGGCCGGATACATCGATTTTGTTCACTCCATCACAAAACTCAATTCACGCCGCTGTTTTTTAACCTCTCGGTGCTTCATCGGTATTTCGCGGGGTTCCTCTCGAACTCAAGCTTGCAGCGCTCGGAGCAGAAGTAGTATTTGCGGTTCTTGAAAGTGTGGGAATAATCAGAGCTTTTCTTGTCGACAAACATCAGGCAGATGGGGTCTATCTCCATTCCGGGGCTGCGCTTCGAGGTGAGTTTTCCATCCTCGAGCCAGAGGACATGGTCGGCGAATTTCCTTATCCTCGGGTCGTGTGTAACAACAATCACAGATTTCCCTTCCTTTTTTGCGATTTTCCGCAGCAGTCCAACGATGACGTGGCCGTTCTTCGAGTCCAGGTTCGCCGTCGGCTCGTCCGCCAGTATTATCGGCGGGTTGTTGGCGAGGGCTCGTGCGATCGCGACCCTTTGCTGTTCCCCGCCGCTCAGCTTATCGGGAAGATGGTCAAGTCTCTTGCCCAGGCCGAGTTTCTCCAGGCGCGTCTTGGCCTCTATTCTCGCCTTCTTCCCCTTCACGCCGGCAAGGTTGAGAGCGATCTCCACGTTCTCCAACGCGGTGAGAGAGGGCAGAAGGTTTGGGCTCTGGAAAACGAAACCGAGATTCTTGATTCTGATTTTCGGCAAATCCTTCTCCGAAAGTCTCGTTATGTCGACGCCCTTGACCGATATTTTCCCGCTGGTTGGTTTCATGAGCGTGCCAATCACCTGCAGAAGGGTCGTCTTCCCGCTCCCGCTCGACCCCATCACGATGGCGACCTCGCCCTCGACGATGTGCAGAGAGACCGCAGACAACGCCATGACGGATGTCCGACCATGGCCGTAAATTTTCGTCAACTTCTGGGCATCGAGATTTATCTTCATCCATCTCACCCCTTGAAGACCGAGGCCGGGTCTATTTTTGCCACCCGCCTGATCGGAAGATATGAATCCACGACCCCCATGACCCCGACCATAGCGAATATCATCACAACGGTCGGGATCGTTACCACAACGGAGAGTTCAGGGACAAAAGCACCCGCCGTGGCCAATATCGCTATTGAAAGAAGGCCGCCGGCGAGAAGCCCCATCAGGGAAACGAAAAGTGATTGTTCAACAACGATTTTGTATGATACCTGTTCGAAGCGCCCAATACCTTCAATATCCTGTACTCGCGTATCCTCTCCACCGTCAAAGCGTAGATTGTCAACCCAACGACTGTCGCGCCGACCACAAGGCCGACCAAAACTATCACGAAAATTATGGGGAGAAAGCTGCTCAGAATCTCCGTTTTTATGGATTGCGCGAATTCCCCGCTTTTCATCGCCGTCACTCCCGCAACGTTGTTTTCGATCGCCGAGACGACGACGTCGACATTGGCCGAAGAGTCAACTTTGATGAGATAATTGGTCACGATGCCCGAAAGATGCCGGGTAGCGTCTTCAAACGGGACGTAAACGCCGTAAAAGATGAAGAGGTTTGTTCCTTCCGAGATCACGACTATTCTGAAATCGTTTTCACCGAGCCTGATGTTGTCGCCTATGTCCAGCCCGTTCTTCGCCGCCAGGACTTTGTCGATTATCGCTTCCCCGCGGGCAAGATTGGAAGACCCCGGATGACTTTAGGGGGACCACCCAGACCGCTATCCACGACGTAGCCTTGGAGAAGAATCGTCGATCTTTTCCTGTTCAATTCGATTTGCAGCCCCGTCCTGACCAACGGCTGGACGTCGCTCACGCCCTGCACGGCGCGGATGTTTTCCTGCAGCACCGAGGAAAGTATCGAGGGGGAATGCAGGGAGCCGGTCGAGCCCTCCGCCCCCACCCAGATTTCTGCACCGGAGTTCACGATCGAATCCGTGATAGTCACATCGAGGGAATTGTAAATCCCGACGACCGTGATAACAAGCAGTACTGAAAAAGCTATTCCGAACGAGCTCATCGAGACCCTGGTTTTTCCTTTAAGAGGTTTTTCACGGCGACGGAGACCACATGATCACTTCCGGGATTTCATCTCCTTGAACGTCCGCGCGCAGTGGACGCAGCAGAATGCCATGACTTTCCCGCCTATATTCTCCCTGTGCCCGCCCTCGTATACCTTGCAGCCGCAGTGGGCGCACTTTGTCAATTTCGGCTCCAATATCGCGGAGACGATGCCGCTGAAGCTCTCCATCATCCTGGTCGCGGCCAATGCGCCCTCCTTGGTCAACGTGTAGACCTTCTTTTTGCGGTCGCCCACCAAAATGACTTTCTGGCTGACGAGGCCGCTCCTCTTGAATTTTTTCAGCAGCGGGTATATCTGTCCCGGCGAAGGTTTCTTCCCAATCCTTTTACCGAGCTCTTCCATTATCTCGTATCCGTGCCTTGGGCCATCTTTAAGAAGTTGCAATGTGTAGAATTTAGTGAGGCTGGTGAAGTGGGGTTCGGTCTCGGGCATTCGCATCAAATAATTATCGACACACATATATTTAAATACGATATATCACTTTAAGATATATTGAGGGTTTGACGTGAAAAAGGATCCGGTTTGTGGAATGGTCGTGGACGAGAAGACGGCGATAAAGCGGACGATCGGGGGCAGAGATTATTACTTCTGCAGCCACTCATGCGCCGAGACTTTCGAGGCGCCGGAGAAAGAGATGCGCAGGATGAAGCGCAGGGTCACGGTTGCGCTGAGCGGGGCCGTGGCCATAGGAATAATCCGGCTTGCAGTGTTTCTTGGTCTGGCGGCGGGCGCAGTGACAATCCAATGGGTGCCGCTCCCTCAGCTTCCTTTCCTCACTTATGGAGTTCTGATGTTCATTCTAACGACCCCGGTGATTTTTGTCGGAGGGTGGAGCTTCCATCACGGCGCTTACGATGCTCTGAAACATAAGCAGTTCAACATGGACGTTTTGATATCGATGGGCACCCTAACTGCATATTTTTACAGCGTGGTCGTCGTGTTTTTCCCGAAAGCGCTGCCCGTCGAGGAATCTTACACATATTTTGAAGTCGCCGCAGTCATCATCGCGTTCGTCATAATGGGCAAGTACATGGAAGAGATAATCAAGAAGAAGTCGCTGGCGGCCGTCAGGAAATTGATGGACATGAGGCCCCCGATGGCAAGGGTCGTCAGGGACGGGAAAGAAGTTGAAATCCCGGCCGACGACGTGCAAGTCGGGGAAATAATAATCGTGAAACCGGGGGAGGGAATCCCCGTCGATGGAGTCGTGGTCGGCGGGCATTCCTCGGTCGACGAGAAGATTGTAACTGGCGAAAGCATCCCGGTCGAGAAAAAGGCCGGCGATGAAGTGATCGGGTCGACCATAAACAAGCTCGGTGTTTTGAAGTTCAAAGCGACAAAAGTTGGATCTGAGATGACGATAATGCAGATCGCCCGCATGGTGGAGGACGCTCAGGCCTCCGGGGCGAAGATACAGAGAATCGCGGACAAGGTTGCGAGCTATTTCGTGCCGATAGTCATCGCAGTCGCTCTCGTTTCGACTTTTATATGGATACTCTTGGGCAGTCCGTTCTCTGCGCTGTGGGCTTTTGTTGGAGTGCTGATAATCGCTTGCCCCTGCGCTTTGGGGATTGCCACCCCCGCGGCGCTTTTGGCCGGAGTCGGGAAAGGCGCCGAAAACGGGATACTGATCAGGAGCGGGGAGTTCGTGGAGCAGGCGCCGAAGCTCACGACTGTCATTTTCGACAAGACAGGCACGCTCACGAAGGGAGAGCCTTCATTCACTAACGTTGTCGGCGTTGGATTTTTGGAAAGAGAGGTGCTGAAGTTCGCGGCCATAGCCGAGAAGGGCTCCGAGCACCCGTTGGCGGAAGCTATAGTCAAGGAGGCGAAGAAAAAGAAGATCGCGATTCCAGATTACGATTCGTTCAAGGCGATCCCAGGCCACGGCGTCAGGGCAGTCTACAAGAGGAAAGTTATCCTTTTGGGTAACCGCAAGCTGATGAGCAAAAGCAAGATTTGGATAGGGGAACTGGAAAGCAAAATCGCCGCGCTCGAGGAGCAGGGAAAGACCGTGATGATAGTGGCCGTTGGCAAGAAGGCCGTCGGTATAGTTGCGGTTGCAGACACTTTGAAGGAACACTCGGCCGAGGCTGTTGCGAAATTGAAGGAAATGGGAGTGGAGGTGTACATGTTGACGGGCGACAACGAGAGGACGGCGAGGGCGATAGCGAAACAGGTAGGCATCGAAAACGTTTTGGCCGAAGTTCTGCCGGGGGAAAAGGCTGCGGTGGTCAAGAAACTCCAGAAAGAGGGGAAGGTCGTGGCGATGGTTGGCGACGGGATAAACGACGCGCCGGCGCTCGCCCAGTCTAACTTGGGTATCGCGATCGGCAGCGGCTCGGACGTGGCGAAGGAAACTGGCGGGATAATCCTCATCAAGGACGATCCGCGGGACGTCGTCGCGGGAATCAAGATCAGCAAGAAGGTGATGGGAAAAATAAAGCAGAACCTTTTCTGGGCATTCATCTACAATGCCGTCGCAGTGCCGCTCGCGGCGCTCGCCCTCTTGACGCCGATAATCGCGGCGATTGCGATGGCCATGAGCTCTTTGAGCGTAGTTTTGAACTCGGCTTTGCTGAAGCGGATGAAGATAAAAATTTAGGAGGTGAAGTGATGGCGATAGATCCGGTTTGTGGGATGGCGGTCGACGAGAAGACATCGAAAATAACAGTTAAGCACAAGGGCGCGACGTACTATTTCTGCAGCCCGACTTGCAAAAAAGAGTTCGAGAAGAATCCGCAAAGTCACGTTTGATTGAGCTGCGCAGTTTGCCCAATTTTTGAAAACGCAATTGTTTTTACTCCCGCCGCCGAGCCAAATTGATGCGACGAATACATTTACTGATATCTGCTCTGGTTGTGATTGCGATAGTCCAACCAGCGGGTGCGTGGAACGGGAGTAATCATGAGGACATAGCGGATCACGCATTTCAGGCGCTGTCGGAGAACACGAGAACTCTACTTTTGTCCTCGATGATTAGCGATGGGTCCAAATGGCCCGACTGGTATCGTACGACAATGGACTCAGAGAACAGGATGTTCCCGAGCACCCTCCACATCCAGCCGACTTCGAGGAACAGCGCGAAAACCTGGTTGTCGATGGCCGAGAACTACTTCAGAGAAAACGACTATTCAAACGCTTCACTGTCGCTCGGAATCGCCGCGCATTTCATCTCCGACTCGGTGGTGCCGTTGCACAACATAGGTTGGAACGACTTGCACGAGACTTTTGAGAGCGCGGCCGAGGAGTTCACTCCCGCGGAGCCCAAGGGCCTCGACAATTTCGATCTCGAACAATGCCTTGTGAGGTACAATGAAAATGCGCAGGCGTATTGGGACGCCTGGGAAAATGCGAGAGATCCTGGTGTAATCCAGTACAGTCTCGACCTCGCTTCATACTACGTCTACAACGCGTGGTGCGATGCGCTCGGCGTGGCGCCGTCCAATTACGGGACCGAGCCCACGCTTCAGCTGCAGGGCGCCGTTTCAACGCCGACTGACAACACTTCGATAATAATTGTGGTGGCAGTTGTAATCATGGCAATCGCGGCATTCTTTGGCACGGGACGTTTAAGAAACAGAAAGTCTGTCGCATTTGCTCCGTTACCTCAACCTTCGCCCCAAAATCTTCCGGGAAAACAAGACGATTTCTAGTGGGCGCCACCTTGTACGGGCAGAAGTTTTATGCAAGTATCAGCCGCTCTTGATTGTCACTCGAGTCATGACTACATTTTCAATCGGCCTGTCATTGGAATCGGTCGTGACAGACCCTATAACATCCAAGACATTTTCGCCACTGATCAGTTTCCCGAACACCGAGTGGCGATTGTCGAGATGAGGCTGGGGGGCCAACGTGATGAAGAATTGGGAACCGCCAGTATTGGGGCCAGCGTTGGCCATTGAGAGGATGCCCTTCGAATCGTGTCTCAAGTCGGGGTGGAATTCATCCGGTATGGTATATCCGGGACCGCCCATCCCTGTTCCTGTCGGGTCGCCTCCTTGGATCATGAAGCCTTGAATGACCCTGTGAAATATGGCGCCGTCGTAGAAGCCGTTTTCGGCGAGATTTATGAAGTTTTGAGTCGTGATGGGGACCTTGTCCTCGAAGAGCTCGATCTCCATCGTCCCAAAATTCGTTTCGATAACTGCGGTCCTGTTCATTTCAACCCGAGTATTTTCCGCCCCTGAAGGCATATCATTATTTCCACCGCCCCGCGTCAAAACTAGAGAAGCGGCTGCGACCGCAACCACACCAGCCATGACTGCTAACACCACAATATTCTGCTTCACGCTTCTCATTAATCATCGGATACTTTAAAATTTTATTGCTTGCGTCTATTGGGTAAGACATGCCTTGGGTAACACTACATTGCTGTCTTCAACTTGACAAAACCTGTGCGGCACTTCGGGAGGCCGAGATGGTTCCACGTTTCCCCTCAAAAAGTTTATAAGTATAAAAAGAAACCAGTATACTGGTGGAAAAGTGGCAACAACAGTGAAAATGGATGAGGAGCACAAGCAGAAGCTCGAGAGGTACATTGCATCACGCCTGCTCAAACGAGGCGAGAAAATCCCGCTGCAGAAAGCTTTGGGGATGATGGTGGACCACGCCTTGGAGTGCGAGAAGTTTGCCGAAAAGACCGAGGAATTGCCGCCTCTGGAAGAAGACCCCGCGTGGAAAATGCTTCAAAAGCCGAAAAACTGGGGAGTCAGGGACGCATCCGAAAAGATAGATGAATACGTTTATGGTGAGTAGTTGTCCATCTTCATCGACACGGGAATATTTGTTGCATTGAGAAACGCAGCTGACAAAAATCATCGAAGAGCCAAGGATCTGATGAAGCGCGCCATGCAGGCCGAGTTCGGCGAGATATACACCTCCGATTACGTTGTGGACGAGGCAATAACCACGGCCTTGGCTAGAACTAAAAGACTCGAGATGGCGATCGACGTCGGAGAATTTATCATGAGCTCCCCCAGGATAAAGAAGCTGTGGGTGTCAGAGGAGGTCTTTGACGCGGCGTGGGAGAGGTTCAAATCCCTCGGCGGGAAACCCATGAGCTTCACGGATTGCACATCGCTCGCGCTCATGGAGAAAAGCGGGGTAGGGCGCATCGCGAGCTTTGATTCCGGCTTCAACGGGCTGGTTGAGCGGACAGGCTAGCGGAGCGGATATTTCAAAATACAACATGTTTCCTAGCCGCGCCCAAATTTTGCTTCATTTGCCATTCGCAGAAGTGCCCCGGGCGGGATTCGAACCCGCGGCGCAGCCTCGAAAGGGCTGCATGTTTTCGGCGGGTGTTTATTTACACCCTTGACCGGGCTACACCACCGGGGCTAAGTAATTTTAGTCTCTTGGCTATAAATCCGATTTCTGCGGCAAGCGAACTATTTATACGGTGGCCGACGATTTTGCTCTCAAGCCATAAGGTGAAAAATATGATGAAAAAAGTTTCGGGCGTAGTAGAAAAGCCATACTTGGCCCTGATCTGCGTCATCCTGGTGACTGGCTTCATGGCATATGGAGTAACTAAACTAACCGTCACCACCGATTTCAAAGAATTCCTTTCGCAAGAAGTCCCCTCTGTCAGGACGACGCTGGAGCTTGAAAACAAGTTCGGGTCGGTATCGAGTGAGATGATCCTCGTCGAGGCAAACGATGTTTCGAGCGCCTCAGTAATCAAGGACATCGCAGGAATTGAGAACGCAATCCTGTCCGACCCTAGGCTGGAAAACTACCCCTTGCTTGTCTCATCATACCTGACATACGTGGCGCAGTACGTCCCGAATTACTCATCTCTCCCAGACGATTTGCTCGAAGCAACCGTGAAAGGCCTTCTTGACAACCTCTTCGCGAACCCGCAGACTTCAGGCACGATAAGCAAGTACATCACGTCGGACAGAAAAACAGCCCTGATCCAGATATACACGAACACACAGCTCTCCCGTTCTGAACTCCTGGACAAGACGGCGATAATGGGCGATATAGTCGACAACTTCGGCGCCGCCCATCCAGAAGTGACGCTTCTTGTCGGCGGCAGCTATTCAAGTTACAATGACATCAATTCGCTGATGGGTAGGGACAATCGCGTGCTGATCCCGGTCGCGATGGTCTTCGTCGTGTTGATACTCTTTTTGACTTTCAAGAGATTGTCAGACATCCTGATATGCTTTTCAATAATCAGTCTCGCCAGCCTGTGGGCGATAGGAGCGATCGGGCACCTGGGCATGAAGTTCACGATGGTCCACGTTGCCCTGGTCCCGCTGCTCCTCGGGATGGGCGTCGACTATTCGATTTACATGCTCAACAGATACTACGAGGAGCGGAGCAAGGGGCTGAAGACAAAGAGAGCGCTAAAGGTCGCGATATTCACCATCGGCGCCGCAATCTTCGCCTGCATGATAACCACCGTCATAGGTTTCGCATCCTTCTCGATTTCAGACATAACCCCGATACAAACGATGGGGATAATGGCCGCGTTCGGTATTTTTTCAGCGTTCATCCTTTCGGTAACGTTGCTGCCTTCCTTGGTGATGGTCAGGGACCGCAACAAGAACGCAAAAGTGAAGGCGATGGTGGTCATGCGAGGCAGGAGGGTCGACAAAGCCCTTTCGATCGCGGCAATCGGTGCCGAGCGCCACAGGCGCGTGATTTTGCTGATTGTCGCTGGCATCGTGGCGGCCTCAGCCGTCTCGGCGTTGGGCGTCAGCACTTCGATGTCATTCAAAACTTTCCTGCCTTCAGACATTGAGTCGGCGATGGCGCAAGATGAGATAGAGAACAAGTTCGGTGGCAGCGAATACGTTTTCGTCCTTGCGAATGGTGACATGCTACGACCGGCGACTCTTCAAAAGATGTACGAGTTCGAAAATGCGGTGCTATCAAGCGAAAACAACAACGACAACACGCCAGTGACGGGATCGCTTAGCTTGGCGGACTTGGTCCTTGCGAGCGCAGGCGGAAGGATCCTATCATCCCTGAGCGATTTCGAGGTCGCGGCAATCGTGGACGCTCTGAGGACGTCACAAACCACCCAGATGCAGATGCGCATTCTCTTGACAGACGATAACGCTGGGGCGGCGATAATATTCTACACGAACACCACGACGGACATCGAGGCAAAGCAGGCAACGGACCTGATAAGGGCGAACGTCCTGTTGTTCAGCGACAACAATTTGGACATGACAACCGATGGTTCGGCAGCTGTGGGCGGACAGTCGGTCATAATTGCAGACATCCTAGGCGGCATACTCTCAGGCATGATTGACACGACGATTATTGCACTAATACTCTGTCTGATAGTGCTGATACTAATCTTCAGGTCTACCGCGATGGGGGCCGTTGCGATAATCCCCGTAACGTTGGTTGTTTTGTGGGAACTCGGGACCTTGATGCTTCTTGGCTGGTCTCTTGATGTCCTCACGATGGGGATTTCAGCATTGGTGATTGGAGCCGGGATAGACTACAGCGTCCAGATTATGTACAGGTTCCGGGAGGAATGGAAGTTCCACGGCAAGAAGCCGGAGGATGCTATCAGGGCAACGTTGATGAATTCCGGGATGTCCGTGCTCGCGGCAATGGGAACGACCGTGGGAGTTTTCGTGGTGCTTACTCTGTCGAGGATGCCCGCTATGAGCAGGTTCGGAAGTCTTACGGCCCTCGTGGTGACGTACGCTTTGGTTGCAGCGCTGTTTGTCCTACCGTCGTTGATAGTCGTATACGCCGCGCGAAAGAAGCGCAAATGATTTTTGCTGTCAGCGAGGAATACTTTTTAATAGAAGGAATATCAAACAATTCTAGATGATAATATGATAGAGTTGATAGCACCATTGCTCCAGTTGGAATGGATAATCGCCTTGCTGGTTTTCCTGATCGTGTCGCTTTACTTCGGCTACCAGTATAACAGGATTATAGTCCTTTCAAACAGGATAGACAACGCCTGGGCCCAGATAGACGTCCAGTTGAAGAAGCGTGCCGACCTGGTGCCGAACCTCGTCGAGACCGTGAAGGGCTACGCCAAACATGAGAAAAGCGTTTTCGAGAACGTGACAAAAGCCAGAAGCGCGATGCTGGGTGCCAAGACGATTGAGGAAAAGGCAAAATCATACAACGTGTTGACAGACGCCCTGAAGACGATTTTCGCGGTCGCCGAGAACTACCCGCAGCTGAAGGCGAGCGAGAACTTCAAGCTCTTGCAGGAGCAGCTCGACGGCATCGAGAGCAAGGTCGCCTACGCGAGGCAGTTCTTCAACGACTCCACCCTCTCGTACAACAACAAGATACAGACTGTCCCGGGCAAGTGGTGGGCCAAGATGATGAAAAAGACAGCCAAGCCCTATTTCGAGATCTCTGAGAAAGAGAGAGCGCCCGTCAAAGTGAGCTTTTGATGGAAAAAGTGAGCTTTCACGACCAGATCGCGAAGAACAAGAGGAACTCTCTTTTCTTGACGATATTCGTCGTTGGCTTCGTCATAGGCCTGACATACACCATAGGTTATCTTTTACTCCCGGAGTACGCGATTTTCTTCTTCGTTTTCGCGGCAATCTGGATAGGCACACAAGCGATCGTCTCGTACAACTACGGCGACAAGGTCGTCATCGCAGCGACGAAAGCCAAGCCGGCCGACCCCGTCAGGCACGCCTTCCTGATCAATACCGTCGAGGGGTTGAGCATCGCGGCCGGCGTCCCCGCCCCGCGGGTTTACGTGGTCGATGACCCTGAGATAAACGCCTTCGCATGCGGCAAGGACCCAAAGCACGCCGCGATCGCCGTGACAACGGGCGCGCTGGATAACCTGAACCGCGCGGAACTGGAGGGAGTGATCGGGCACGAGTTGTCGCACGTGAGGAACTACGACATCAGGTTCATGACGATCATCGCCGTCCTTGTCGGGCTGGTCGCGATATTGAGCCACATGCTGCTGCGGTCATACCTTTACGGCACAAGGAGCGGCGGCCGAAAAGATGGCAAAGCCGGCATGCTGATATTCGTTGGATTTATTCTTGCGATTCTGGCTCCGTTCGTCACAAGGCTCGTCCAAGCGGTAATTTCAAGGAGGCGCGAGTTTCTCGCCGATTCTTCATCCGTTGAGCTGACGCGCTACCCGGAGGGCCTGGCGTCCGCCTTGGAGAAGATAAAGAACAAGAACCAGCTCAAGATGGACGTGAGCGAGTCGATATCCCACCTCTTCATCTCGGACCCGAAGAGGTCTGAGCTAGATTCTATTTTCGCGACGCACCCGCCCATAGAAAAGAGAATAGATCTCCTGCGCGCGATGTAGTTCAAGGCATCGGCTCGAGGCGCCATTGCTTCTTGTCCGTCTTAAAACGCCGCACCCTTTTCTTCGTCCAAAGCCTTAGGTCGTACAGGTTGAACCAGTCCTGCTTTTCCCACGAAGGCTGCGTTTCATTCGTCCTGACCCTGAGCGGCTCTTTGCTCTTTCTCCCCCCGACGAACTCAACCAACACTTTCTGAGTTGTGGTGTCGACAAAGCGAACCACCCCGGCCCGCATTTCTGGGATTATCAGAACACGTTTGTTCAGCAGAGGAAACTTGTAGCCCCTTCTCGTGCATGTCGCGCATATTTTTTTATTTTTCTCGGTCTTCGTGAAAAGTTCCAGGCCGCATATCGTGCATGCCGGCTTCCTCTTCTTTTCCACAGCCATTTTTCACACCTCAATCGCCGGCGATTGCCCTCCCGCCATACCTGTCGCGAACGGTCACCCTTGCCCCGCCATCGGAAGGTTCGAGCGCGAACGTCAGGTACTCCGAAGCGTAATTGTCGTTCAGGCTTGCTTCTAAAGCCGCCAAGTCGGGGGCAGTCTTCGCGTCCTCGAATATCTGGTAAGCGAGGGTGTAAAGTCTCCCGTACCTGGGAACGACCCCTGCGTCCAATTTTATCCCGTAAGCCTTCGTCCCGTTCAGGTGCTCGAATGTCGCGTCAAGGTAGCCGTAAGCCCTGAGCCCGCCGTCCGGGAGCCACTCCAGTATCAGCGAGTTTTCGTCGCTGAGATGCACCTGGATATCCTTGAAGTTAGAGTACCTCCAGCCCGCGGCGATGCGCTGGTTGAAGTAGTCCCGCGTGCGGTTCTCGACGTCGCTTTTCTCCTCGCCGCGCTTTCCCGCCTCGAACATCGCGGCCTCCACGGCGGTGCCGAGCGCGTCGTTCAGCTCCGTTTCCACGGTCGCGGCCACAGCCCTCGTCGTGTCGATAGCCATCGATTGGTTGAACAGCGTGAGTTGCCTCTGGTAGCCTTCCTCGAAAGTGTGGATGGCGACCAGCGATATCAGCACAACGAATATGACGAATATCGCAAGGGTCGTCGCAGCCCCGTTCTCCTCCCTCATCTCGCCACCTCAAATTTTGAATATCGATACATCCGAACTCACCTGCGCCACGCGATTTTCGCCGGCCTCCGCGATTATTATGGTTGTCTTCCCGCTAAATGTGTACTTCGTGACGTTTGAACCGGGTTGCTCAGTCCCGGAAGGGGCGATCTGGATCCAATTTTCATTTTCATAAACCAGCTTGATCATGATGCCGTATCCCGCGGGGCGAACGTACTCAAGGACGTTCTCTATCTCGCTTTGAAGCAATTCATACGGCACGACGGCCTCGCCCACCCCGATCAAGTTCTCAGCCACGCCCTTGAAATAAGTCAGCGAGTAGTTCTCGACTTGGGAAAGCTCAAGCGTCCTGTACGTGTACTCCGCCTTTGTCTGGAGCTGGCGGTTCGTCGCAGAGACGATCGCGTCGAAGCGATATGCGTGGAGGACAACACCCGCGAAAATCGCGAACAATATCATGAAAGTTATCGCCAAGATGTCGCTTATTCCCCTTTCATCTAGGTTCGCCAAATTTTCATCTCCATTTTCCCGGCCTCGAACCGGTAATTCTCGGCGACCACAACAGGCACCGCCAGCGACGCGACGGCCTTGTTGGGAACCTCCGGCCCGTAAGGCCCAAGGACTTTCTCATCGCCCACCCCGTATTTCAAATATATCTGATAGCTGAAGTTGTCCCCGCCTATCTCCTGCGAGAAATCTATCTGCGGAATTTTCAGCGGGTCCACGACGTATTCCCGCGGCCCCGTCCCGTCCTCGTAAACTATCTCGTTGATGACGAGGTGGTTGGCCACGCTGGACGACGCATCGACGAGCCCGGCGACCGAGACCAGGGTCTGATAGTTGGAGTAGGCCGAGGCCAAAAGCCCTATGAATGTTATCACGAGAAGCGCCGATATCACGGCCTTGAAAATCCTCACGAGATCCGTGTGACCACCAACCTGTTGTCGGATATCTCAACAGATAAAGTGCGCTTCCCGTAGCTCAGCTGGGGGGAATTCTCCGAAAATCCGACCTGAAAGCCGTCCTGGGGATAACTGCGCCCGTCTATCGTTATCCTGTTGTCCGCAAAGCTCATCGTGTAGCCGCCGGGAATTTCAACCTCGAACATCCTGACCCCACCTGTCGTCACGACCTCCTGGCAGTAGCTCCCGACCTTCAGAAGCGCGTCGTTTGCAGCCCTGTCGCGAAGGAATGACTGGAACGTGATTATCCCGAATGCACCTATCGAGATGACGAAGGCTGCCATCACCACAAGGCCGAGCGTTCGCAAAGCTGGCATGTTATCTACGCCGAAGTGTTTTCAAGCGTGAGGTTCAGCGTTGCTGACTTTTCTGTCGCATCCGCGCCTGTGGCTTTTACCGTGATGGTGGTGGCACCGCTGATTGCAGTGCTGTTTACTCGCACAGTCAGAGTGGATCCAAATTCAGGCGTGCCGCTCGATGGAGAGAAACTTGTCAAGACTCCGCTCGGCTCGCCCGTAGCGTCCAACGTGACGTTTTGGCTGTATCCGGTGTATGTTTTCACCAGCACGTCGACAGTTGTTTCGTTTTCTCCGCTCGCCGGAATCCCCAAATTTTTGCTTATGCTCGTCTGTCCGTCCAGCGTCACGTACAAGGCCAACTGAGATTGTGCACCCCCCGCCGCCCAGCTATAGACGGCATAGCCTATCCCGAGACCTATCACTAGGAGGACTATGCCCGCGAAAATCTTCATAGCCAGCGGTTCTACTCCTTTTTGATCCAATTGTTCACCTCCCCAGAAAATGACGGTGTGACTGCTTAAAAAACCCACTAGACGTGAAGCCAGACGTGAAACCCGGGGCTAGACGCGATCGATTTCCTATATTTCCATGGGGAAGTTCATCATTGGGCTCTTCTCGTGAGCCATGGCGACCTTCATCGGAACCCAGATGGTCAACGGGACCGCGCCGTGCATCCAGCTGTTCGGCGAAGAGCGCTCGGACGCAACGCAGTAGGCGCCTATCCTTTCGACCCTGGCTTTTTCTGAAACCCCAACATCGCCTTCCGCAGAGACAAAAGTCGCGTTCACTATGCTGAAAAGTGTCAGCCCGACCAACGCCAATGCCACTGCCAGACCCTTGTTCATTTGATACCCCAATTTACTATCGTTTAAACGGTGTTATATTCGCGCCAGAAATTCCGGCGTTTGTAACCTTGGGCTTACAAAACGTAAAATGGACATTGTCGGCATTTGTTATCCAAAGCCGGCGCAAGACGAATCGACCATGACAAAAACGAATCGATAGCGTAGGCTTCATAAATAATTGTATCTAACTAGTATTGTGTCTTGATGAAAATTTCCCAGATAAGGAAGAGAGACGGCAGAGTCGTGGTTTTTGAACAGCAGAAGATAACTGACGCCATTCACAAGGCGCTGCTCGCCGTGGAACACGGGGACGGGGCGCGCGCGAAAAAAATATCGGACGAAGTCGTGGCAATCCTGGCGAAGAAATTCGCGAAGAATATCCCGTCAATCGAGGATGCGCAGGATGCCGTCATCGAGGTCCTGAAGAGGAGGGGCCTCAGGAAGGTCGCGGATGAGTACGCCGCGTACCGCGACAAGAAGAGCGAGATAAGGGGCCTGAAAAAGAAGTACGGGATAGAAGCCGAGCCGAAGCTCACAGTCAACGCGATAGAGGTCCTGAGGAGGAGGTACCTTCTGCGGGACGAGCAGGGCAACATAATCGAGACGCCGGACCAGCTCTTCAGGCGGGTCGCGAAGGCGCTGGCAGGGGTCAACAGGATGCACGGCGAGGACCCGAAGAAGAGCGAGGAAGAGTTTTACAAGATAATGAGCAAGCTGGAGTTCATGCCGAACACGCCAACGCTTTTCAATGCGGGCGCGCCGCTCGGACAGCTCGCGGCGTGTTTTGCCCTGCCCGTCGAGGATTCTCTGGAGGGGATTTTCAACTCCGTGAAGAACACCGCGCTGATCGAGCAGTCGGGAGGCGGGGTCGGCTTCGATTTCTCGAGGCTCAGGCCGAAAGGCGACATCGTCAGGTCGACGAAAGGCGTCGCTTCCGGGCCTGTGACGTTCATGAAAGTCTTCGACACCGTGACCGAGGTGATAAAGGCGGGCGGCAAGCGAAGGGGGGCGATGATGGGGATACTCCGCGTCGACCACCCGGACATCCTGGAATTCATAACTGAAAAGGCGCACGAGGTGGCACTCACGAACTTCAACGTCTCGGTCGCGGTCACGGACAAGTTCATGAAGGCCGTCCGGAGCGGCGGAACTTACGAGCTCGTTAACCCGAGGACTGGGAAGGTCGTTGGAAATCCGGACGCGAGGCACGTCTGGAAGATGATCGTAGATTATGCCTGGAGGACCGGGGACCCGGGCGTGATTTTCATAGACGAGATAAACAGGCGTAACCCCACGCCGGCCGTTGGCCAAATAAGGTCGACGAACCCTTGTGCTGAGGTCCCCTTGCTCGACTACGAGTCGTGCAACCTCGGCAGTATCAACGTCAGCAAGATGGTGAAGGAGAAGGGCGGAGAGTACGAGATTGATTGGGAAAAATTAGAACGTACTGTGAACGTTGCCGTTCACTTCCTCGACAACGTCGTCAGCGGGAACCAATACCCGATTCCGGAAATCGAGCTGATGACGAAGGCGAACAGGAAGATAGGCCTCGGAATCATGGGGTGGGCCGAGCTCCTGATACTCCTCAAGATTCCGTACGACTCGGAAGAGGCGCTGAAAGTCGGCGACAAGCTGATGAAATTCATCCACGAGAAGGGTGTCGAGAAATCCGTGGAGCTCGGGAAGAAGCGCGGCAATTTCCCGAATTTCAAGGGAAGCATCTGGGGAGGGAAGCACGAGGCGATGAGAAACGCGACAGTCACAGCGATCGCGCCGACCGGGACGATTTCAATCATATCGGGCTGCTCTTCAGGGATAGAGCCGCTTTTCGCAGCATCATTCATGAGGCGCGTACTCGAGGGCACGAAGCTCTTCGAAGTCAACCCGATATTCGAGAGGATAGCCAAGGAAAGGGGATTCTACAGCGTGAAGCTCCTTGAGAAGATAGCGAAGAGCGGATCGGTGCAAAATATTAAGGAAGTCCCGAAGGATGTCGAGAGGCTTTTCGTCACGGCGCTTGACATCAAGCCCGAGTGGCATGTCAGGATGCAGGCCGTCTTCCAGAAGTACTCCGACAACGCCGTCTCGAAGACGATAAACCTGCCACACGACTCTAAGGCTAGCGACGTCAAGAAAATATACGAACTCGCCTGGAAGCTGAAGTGCAAGGGCATCACGATATACAGGTACGGCAGCAAGAAGGAGCAGGTCCTCTACATAGGTGAGATCGAGACGAAGAAGAAGCCGGATGCTTTCAAGTTCGTGGTCGCGGAGCCGGAATACGCGGGCGGGTGCACGACGAAGACGTGTCCTTTCCCGGATTGATTCTCATGGCAGTATATCTTTACACAGGGACCGGCGGTGGGAAGACCACGAACGCTCTCGGCGCGGCGCTCAGGTCGGTGGGGCACGGCCGGAAGGTCGTGATAATCCAGTTCCTGAAGTGGTGGAAGAAGACCGGCGAGTACAAGATCCGGAAGAAACTTCAGCCATACTACGAGATTTACCAGTTCGGGAGGAAGGGCTGGATCGGGATAAAGAACCTCGACGAGCGCGACAGGGCGCTGGCCGAGAAGGGGCTCGAGTTCGCGCGCGAGATAGTCAGGGAAAAGAGGCCGCACTTGCTCGTTCTCGATGAGATAAACCTGGCGATCGACTGTGGCCTGCTTGACGTTGGGGCGGTAATAGAATTCCTGGACGAAATCCCGGCGAAGACAGACGTTTTCTTGGTCGGCCGCAACGCCCCGAAGAGGCTCATGGAAAGGGCGGATTTCGTGGTCGAGGTCGTCGATGTGAAATCCCCGAAAAAGATGATCGCCACGAAGGGAATCCAATACTAGCGCCGCAGGCCCGAAAAAGAAACTTATTAATCGTTTAATAGGGTAAATAAGCAAGTAAAATGAGGATTGGTCGATAAGATGACGAAACCGACAGGCCCGATGAATCCCATGTTGAAAAGGCTGATAAGGGAGCTGCGCAGCCAGAGCAAGGCGCAAAAGGCCAAGATATGGTCCACCCTCGCCGAGAGGCTGGAAGGCCCAAGGCGGAGCAGGCCGGAGGTCAACCTCAGCCACATCAACAGGTACGCCGGCGAAGGCGGCACTGTTGTCGTGCCCGGAAAAGTCCTGGCGGCCGGGAAGGTCAGCCAGGGCGTGACGGTCGTATCTTTCAGGTTCTCGAGGAGCGCGGCGAAGAAGATAACTTCCGCCGGCGGCAAGGTCATGAGCATAGAGAAGCTAATGGAGGAAAACCCGACTGGCAAGGGAGTAAAGCTGATGGTGTGATCGAATGTTGATAGTTGACGGGAAGGATTCTGTTCTGGGTCGCATGTCGACCTTCGTTGCGAAAGCCCTTTTGAGCGGCGAGAAGGTCTCGGTAGTCAACGCCGAGAAGGTAGTGATATCCGGGAGGAAGGAGGCGACTTACGCCCACTATGACGCATGGCGCCTATCACGGAACATAGCGAACCCGCTGAAGGGCCCGTTCCACCACAAGTCGCCGGAGGACGTGGTGGCAGCGACCATCAAAGGCATGCTACCCCACAAGAACGAGCGCGGGAGGAAAGCCGCTCACGGGCTCAAGGTTTACAGGGGAGTGCCGGCCGAGTTCGCGGGGAAGGAGAAGATATCCGCCCCGGACGCAGGAATAGACAATCTTGGAACGAAGCGATACATCAGGCTTGAAGAATTGAGCAAATACTGGGGGGTAAAAGTTTGAAATCCGTGATTGAAGTCGGGAGGAGAAAGTCGGCAATCGCCCGCGCGACGGTGAAGGAGGGCAGCGGGAAGGTCACAGTCAACCAGAGGCCCGTAGAAGTATACCAGCCAGAGCTCGCCAGGCTGAAGATCCAGGAGCCGCTCGTGATATTGCCGGACTTGGCGAAGCAGGTCGACATAGAGGTCAAGGTCCAGGGTGGCGGGGCGATGGGTCAGGCCGAGGCCGTTCGGACGGCGATCGCAAGGGTGCTGATCAAGTGGTCGGATGACCCGAAGATAAGGGAGCAGCTCAAGCATTACGATTGGACGCTGACGAAGAGCGATTCAAGGTTCAAGGAGACAAAAAAACCAGGCGGGACAGGCGCGAGGTCAAAGTTCCAGAAGAGTTACAGGTGAGCAAGCGTTAATAAGATGAAATCAAGAATCGTTGGTTGAGAACATGAGATCGATAAGATGTTTCACGTGCGGCAAAGTTTTGGCGGACAAGTACGAAGCCTTTGATGAGCGCACGAAAAAGGGCGAGAACCCGCAGAAGGTGCTTGACGACCTAGGTATCACGAGATACTGCTGCAGGTCCACGTTCGTCACTAGCGTCGACATGACGGACGAGTTAGCGAAATTCAAGAAGTAAATTAGTTTGTGGGGGGATGGAATGAAAGTAACAAGCCCGGCGTTCTCAGATGGCGCAACGATTCCTGAAAAATACACTGGCGACGGGCCCGACGTTTCCCCACCGCTTTCGATAAAAGACGTTGACCCAAAGGCGGTTTCGTTAGTGATAATAATGGACGATCCCGATGCGCCTGCCGGCACTTTTACTCACTGGGTAATCTGGAACATACCTACGAAAATCACCGAAATCCCTGAAAAAGTTCCAAGAGATCGGGAAGTAAAGTCCCTCGGCGGCGCAAAGCACGGCATGACTGATTTCGGCGAACTTGGTTATGGCGGTCCGAGTCCCCCGCCCGGAAAGCCACACAGGTACATGTTCAACGTTTTTGCATTGGGCACGAAACTCGATCTTTTGGCCGGAACATCGAGGGATGCTCTGGAAAGGGCAATGAAGGGCCACGTTTTGGCGAAAGCGGTTTTGACGGGAATTTACGAAAGATAAGCTTTTTTAGGCCCAGTGCGATGTTTTCGTGGTGAAAAATTGCCAGAGGAATGGTATTTGGAGTTCATCGACCACAAGCTCAAGCCTGCAAAGTCTGACATCAAGGTCCTTTACTACTTCGAGCCGGCGTCTGGGATTTCGAGCGAGGACGCGATCGGGAGAATTGCATCCGAGAGTTCTTCCGGGACATGGACGACGCTGGCCGAGCTCCCAAAGCTACTTCCAAAGACAAAGGCGTACGCATACTGGCATGATAAGAACCACGTCAAGGTCACGTATCCCCTCCTGATTTTCGAAAGGGGGTCTATCGCAGGCATGATGAGCGGCATCGGCGGCAACATTTACGGCATGAAGGCCGTTGACAATCTGAAACTTATGGACGCGGAGTTGCCGCAGGAGTACATCAAAGGATTCAAAGGGCCGGTCTACGGGAAAGATCTCATACAAAAGATATTCAAGAGAAAAGAAGGGCCGGTAACTTCTGTCGTTCCAAAGCCGAAGATTGGTTACACTTCGCTCGAACACGCGGAGAAGGTCGCATACGCTATCTGGAAGGGAGGTATGGATTGCGTCAAGGACGATGAGAATCTCACCGACCAGCCGTTCAACAAGTTCGAGGATCGGGTCAGGTACGTCGCAAAGTTCAGGGACAAAGCCGAGAATGAGACCGGGGATGTCAAGGACGCTTTCCTGAACGTCACTTCACCAAATTTGAGGGAGCTTGAGAGGAGGGTCAAACTTGTCCACGATCACGGGTTCAAGTATTTCATGATCGACGTTGTCGTAAGCGGGTTCACGGCGGTCCAGACTGCGGCAGAGCTTGCCCACGATTACAAGATGGCTATTCACGGCCACAGGGCGATGCACGCGATGATGACTAGGAACCCGAAGCACGGCGTTTCGATGCTTTACATCGCAAAGCTGATGAGGCTAATAGGTGTCGACCAGCTACACATAGGCACAGTCGTCGGGAAGCTCGCCGGCGGGAAGGACGAGATTGTCGCGACGAAAGAGATGATAATGGCGCAGGAGGTCGGCGAAATCCACGGCCTCAGGATGCCTCAGAAGTGGGGCAGGATAAAACCGATGCTGCCTGTAGCTTCAGGCGGCCTTCACCCAGGAATCCTTCCGGAGCTGCTTGACATTTACGGGACGATGGACCTTGTTCTGCAGGTCGGTGGAGGAACTCTCGGGCACCCGATGGGGATAGAGGCAGGCGCGAGGTCCGTCATGCAGGCGATCGAGGCATATAAGGAAGGCGTTAAGCTGGAAGATTATGCGGAAACTCACAAAGAACTCAAGGTCGCCTTGGAGAAATGGGGTCACACGAAGCCAAGGTGAGCACTCTGCCGTACGAAGTGAAGTTGATCACGCCGGAAGAAAAGATGCAAATTTTTGACGCAAACGCGAAGCGCTATCTCTACACAAAGAAGGCGAACATTTACGGGTGCTGCATAAGGCTCCTGACAGACCTAGTGGATGTCAAGGACAGGTGGGAGGACAACTTCTATACTGCTGACGAGAACGTGCGCTCGCACGGTCGCATGGTCGTCTTGAATGATGATGGGGCGCCGCTCTCCGTGAAGTACGATCCTTACACCAACACGGCATTCCTAACGAACGTCGACTATTACGGGTGGATAAAGAGCATCGCTCTCGCGTTGACCGGGGACATCATGGAGGACGAGCACGAGATCTATTCTGTCCACGGGGCGGCGATCGATGTCGTCGGCGTCGGAGTTTCGATAATCGCGCCTTCGGGGACGGGGAAGACGACCCACTCCTGGGGGCTGCTGAGACTGAAGGGGGCGAGGCTGGTGACGGACGACTGGTACTTCGTGAGGATGTACGACCAGGGGCCGCTCGCTTTCGGGTCGGAGAAGAACTGCTACATCGACGCCGACATCGGGAATATCTGGGGAGAGTACGAGGGGCTTGTGGAGAAGACCCACTTCGACAACAGGGGGCGGGCGATTGCAAACGTCAGGTGGATCGTCGGGAGCGGTGGGGTGATCCCGATGACGACTTTGCGCAAGATAATAATGCTGAAGAGGGACGCGGGCGACCCGACGGTGATCAGGCAGCTCGAGCCGAAGGAGGCCCTGGATTACATTCTGGAGAATGATTTCTGCAACCCGCACCAGCTTGTCCGCGACGGGAGGAAACTCAACCTCAGGAAGGACTTCTTCAGGATGCTCTTCGAGTCGACGGAGGCATACCTGGTGAACACCGTGAAGCCGCCGCACGAGACCCACGAAGAGATTTTGAAGGCCATAAAATCTTGATTTGAAGGATATTTTTTTAACGCAGAAATCAGATTGAAATTGACGAAGCCATGACGCTTACTATTTTTTGCAAGTGCCGGAACGGGACTCGAACCCAAAAACATTATTAACAATAGCTTCCGAAGATATATCAGCGGGTGGGTGGGCAATCTTCGGGTTGCCCCATTTTTTTATTTTATGGGTGGGCTCGCCGGGTCTAGCACCCAAACGGGTTCGGGCCCCGGGCGAAAATGGCCGTTTTCAGTGTTGGAATGTCCGATTTGTAAACCGGCACTGAGACACCGCCACCGGAGCGCCGCCCAACGATGTTGGCCGAACGTGAAAAAAAGACTGGCAGATGGCAATTGGATTGCCGTGATTTAACTTTAAGAAAGTTGGATTTTGCCGCTGGGACATTTCAACGGGACGACCTCTCCAGTTCCGCAATCGCTTTTTTGACCGTGTTTCTGAGCTGCGGCAAGTCTTTCATCACAGTCTTCCAAACCTCCTCGAGATCCACGTCGAAATAAGCGTGGATGAGCCTGTCCCGCATCCCTGCTACTTCGGCCCACGGCACCCCTCCGTGCCGTTTCTTGATATTTTCCGACAGTTTCTTGGTAGCCCCTCCCACCACTTCGAGCTCTCTCACGACGGCGCTCTGGGTCTTGGCGTCGGCTAAAAATTTTTCATGGCGCATGTTATTCACGTAGCTCTCGATTCTTGTCATCGCGTCAAATATGTGCTTGAGGTAGGGAAGGTCGCCTTTCATTCCACCGCCACCGCTTCGCTCTCGATGCTCTCACGCATATGCGGGCTAACCCCCGCGCGCGACATGAGTTCCACCTTTACCCCCAACAGCTTGGACAGTTCCATCTCCATCCTCACATGGTCAAGCAGGCTCGTCCCCCGTGGAAAATCGACGAGAAGGTCCAAGCCGCTGTCTGGCCGGGCATCCCCCCTGGCCCGCGAACCAAATGCAGCAATGTTCTTTACGCCGCGCTTTTTGAGGTACCTGATTGCCTTTTCGAGGAGTTGGGATGTCGGCTGGGTTTTGTCGGAGATGAGCCTACGGATCACATCTTCGTATGTCTCCCGTTCGTGTTTCTTCAGCCCGTCCAGCATCTTCTTGACTTCTGCAGAAAGTTTGATCGTTGTTTTCATCATCATCCTGTAAGTATACTACGGTATACCATAAAAGGTTTGTTGCGTATGCATTTCGCTTTTGATCAAATGGTATTTTTCCTGGTATTAGACAGGGCCGGTTGTGATCCGCCGGGATTTGAACCCGGATTTATCGCTCTTAGCCCTTGCGGGCTAGCGGGCGACTGGGTTATCCTCTTGTATTAGCTAGTTTGTCTTTGCGATAACTAGTCTCATTCTGAATCAAGCCCTGAGAATTAGATTGGGGGAAGAGATTAAACAACGGCAACAAAAACGATGAATGAGAAATATAGCAGCAATAATCCGGAAAATAATGAAGGGGCTTGAAAGTCGCCCGACATTAACGTTGATTTTAACGATAACGATCATTAGTCTTTTCTTTACAACAGGCTCAGGTTATCCGACTAGAGGACTTCGGTTTTATGTCTAGTCAAGTTTTGAACAAACCATACACCATTTTAACTTCGATTTTTATGCATCTGGGGTTGGCACATTTGTTTTACAATCTATATGGTCTTTGGTATTTTGGGGGCCATCTAGAGTGCGAGACCTCTGTTAAGAGACCAAAGTTCCTGATTACATTTTTTATTTCTGGCATGGGCGGGGCGTTGGCGTCTCTGACGGTCGCACAAAATTGGGTTGGTGCGGTTGGTGCTTCGTCATCCATCGCTGGAATATTGGGTCTGTTGGTTACGGCAAAAAGTTGGGACAGGGGTGGATTTATTTTTATCTCTGTTGGATGGACAATTATCGGTTTTGTAATTGAACCAATCCCAGTTTTTGTTGCCCACAATACTGGCTTAATCGTTGGTCTTCTTCTAGGAATTTACTGGAAAAAACGCAAAACCGATGGGTTCACTAACTGAAAAGGTTAGCTCGCTCAAAATACAGCTTAGTAACTTATTAAACAATAACAACTGAAACGATGAATGAAACTATGGCAACAATAATTCACGAGATAATGACTGCTCATGAAAGACGTCCTGCTCTAACTATCGCTATTGCAAGCATACTTGTTCTGATATTCATATTACAATCAAGTCTAATTACGATTAACGATTTCAGTTTTTACGGTGCGGAGGCGTTGGCTAAGCCTTGGTCTCTAATTACCTCAAGTTTTTTGCATGCGGATTTTTATCATTTATTTTTCAATTTAATCGCCTTATTTTGGTTTGGTTGTTTATTAGAATTGGCAACAAAAGTAGACAGAAAAAGAATATTGTTTGTATTTATTCTTGCTGCATTTACTGGCGGCGTTACAACTTTTTTGGTGGGTGGTCGAGGTATCGGTGCTTCCGACGCGATATTTGGTTTGGCTGGAATTCTTGTTGTCATTGGGTTCGAATTTTTACCTGCGGTAGTTCCGATAATCGTGCTTAACTTTGTGGTTAATCTTGCGGAAATTCCCGTATTAATAATACACATGTCCGGATTTTTAACTGGGGTTTTACTTTCAATTTATTTTAAAAAACGTGGGGTAAAAGGGTTTATTTAATCTGAATAGAGTATTCGCCCAAAAAAGGAATCTCGCCAGATAATCCACCGATGATCAACCTCTGTTCACCACTACTCAATAAATTCTCCAACGACTGTCTATCGAACTTAACCATAAATTCAGGCAAACCATTTCCGTCGCGATCTTTTATTTCAGGATTCTTAACGAAACCATATTTTGGATTAGATTCCGCTGGAACAAATCCATTCTCAGTACTAATTGTAACTTTGTTAATGTCAATGTTTTTGACATCAAAAGGCTCTAGTAATTCAATATAACTCGTTACCCACTTTCCTTTGCTGTTAGGACCAACGTCTGCCGGATCAATTTTTACTGTAGCCGTAATCCCAGTGCGTATTAGATAAAACCAGAAAAATGCGTTTGCGGGGATGTCTTCAGCATGAATTTTTATTGTCCAAATACCCGGTACAACGTTTTCAATTGAAATTAGAAACATGTCTGTTCCGGGTATTCTTTTCATTAAATGTTCAGACCCGATTGGATCAACCAAGGTAATCGCAACTTCACACCCACCAACTATCTTGTACCCAACTATTGTTGTAATGACGGTGCTTCCTATTGTAATTATTCCAGACAAATTAATTGTCAGTACATTAGTAGATGCAGCTGGCCCGGCAGCGGAAGCAGCTGACGCAGAAGGAGGCGTTGCTGGTGCAGGCGTTATTCCTGTACTTGGAGTTACGGGGATCGATTCAAGAGGTTGAACTATCGTCGCCGTTGGCGGCAATGGTTCGGCAAGGCTTGGTAACACTTCAAACAATTTCAATTCTGAATAAAGAGTCATGTTTGCGGATGCCACCAAGTTTTTTAATTGATCCCATTTTTCTTTATAGTCTATCAATTTCTCCAACACATCTTTTATCGTTTTTAACCAATCCGGCGCATTTTCAGGAAGTGGAGGAGTAATTACTGATGCAGATTCGCTGTATAACACGATGTTTTTTGTGTCTGCATTAGATGGAGTAACCTCGAGGTTTCTAGAGGTATCTGACGCCACTGAATAATATTCATAATACCCGTAGTTTTCAGGTACAGTGAAGTTCCAAGACCATTTGTCATAATTTTCGTTCCCTAATCCAAAACTATCCCAGTCACTCCAATTTTCATTGTCAATTGAATAGCGATAATACAATTCAACATTCTCAATTCCACTCAGATCATCGGAAGCATTCGCATTTACCGTAAATGGTGCTACAATCTGCCAATACTCTGCGTTATCGAAAGACACAACACTGGAAGTTGGAGGAGTGTTGTCCAATACTATTGTCTCCTCCTCACCTACGCTAGCGATAGGCTCCGTCTCCAGATAATTCCTAACAAAAACATGGTCAATATAGAGTGCCGTCTGCCCCTGCCCACCATTCACCCTGAACGCCACGAAAAAGTCTCCCAACTCACCCATCTGGAATTCAACATTCTCGTCATCCAAGAACCCGATGACATTCGCGACAGACTTCACGTGAACTATGT
>DYTO01000043.1 GCA_020725895.1 Candidatus Hadarchaeum sp.
ATCCTGGAGATAACCCATGCCAACCTACTTCTTTCTTGGCTTGCGCGGCTTTCTGGGCTTGAGAACGCCGGCCGCTTCCAGGAACTTTGTCTTCAGCAGCTTGTCCGCGGCTGTCTTCAGGCCCCCCTTGGAAGTCCTGAACGCCGATACCGGTATCGTTGCCCCGGCCATCGTCGCGTGACCGCCTGCCGTACCGCCGGAGTCCTTGAAGAATTCCACCGCCGCCTTTAGCGTCTTGCCGACGTGCATTGACATGTCCTTGGTCCTGGCAGAAACATAAAGGTCGTTCCCGACCGTGCCGTAGACAAACGTCGTGGTGACGCCCTCGCGCCTGAGAAGGTTGTCCGCGGTGTCGGCAATCATGTCCCTGTCCTTGACCTCCCCGACATTTGCAAAGAGATAGCCTTCATGGACTTTCGCCGATTTGACCGCCCTTGCGAGGACGTCCAGACTTTCGTGCGGCACCGATGGCGAGAGCAGGCGCCTCAAAAGATCCCTGTCCGCGATTTCCCAAAGATACTGAAAAGCCTGCAGGTCCAAGGGGGTGAAACCGCGCCCGATGAGGTTCAGCGTGTCCGTGAACAATCCCAGAAGAAGGGCCGTGGCTGTCTTGTCGTCTATCTCGATCTTTGCGAACTTCAGATAGTTCGTGAGGATGGTGGACGCGGCCGCGACGTGGATTATATCCACTATCCTTCCCTTCACCTCGCTTGCCGGGACGGAGTGGTGGTCCAGTACGATCGTGGGGGTTATTGTCGGCGGCAGCGCGCAATAGGCGCTGGACGAGACATCCACGAGAGCGAACCACTTGTAACTCGTGTTCAAATTAACATCCTTGGACTCGTGCAATTCCAGGTTGAAAAGGTTGACGAGCGCCCTGTTCTGCGGGTGGCCTATTATCCCGTCGTATATCAGGTCTGCGTCCCTCCCGAACGCCTTCGCGTAAAGCTTCAGGGCGACCCCGCTGGCGATGCTGTCAGGGTCCGGGTTGGTCTGGAGGACGATCGCGAGCTTTCCCACCGAGAGCTTCTCGCTCTCGAAAAAGCGTCTCAGCCTCCTTTCATTGATCATCAGTTTTATCTCCTCGAACCTGCTGATCGCCGAGTCTGCGAAGAGCTGGTTGACAGGCAAAACGTCGCTTGCGCCCATTTTCCTGTAGTCTTCGGCGTACGCATCATCCGAAACGCGCACCACTATCACCGGGTCTGTCCTCACCCTTGCCTTGAGTTCGTTCACCGTTTGAACGACTTTCTCGGCCCCATCATGGTCTGGCAATATCACCAAAACCGCTTCCGCCCTTTCAAACCCGGCCCTCTTCAAAATCTCGGGAGACGAGGGGTCACCTGCCACGGCCTCGCTTTCCTTGTAGCCGAGGTTCCTCATGTGGTCGATCCGGCTCTTGTCCGCATCCACCACTACGACTTCCATTCCTCGGCTCTTGAGCGCCTCGAATATCTGGAACCCGAAATCGTCGCATCCTATTACCAGGTACATGTTCACCACCAGATTATTTGCTTCCCATATTAAATCGTTAATCGACCGCCCGAACGATAGCTTTATATCTGATTTCCTGAAAAAACGTTCAATATTGGAGGTATTGGAATGGAGTTTTGTCCAAAGTGCGGCGGGATGCTCGTCCCGCAGAAGGAAGGGCGCGGCCACGTCCTCGCCTGCCAACACTGTGGCCGGAAGGTCAGGCCGAAGCGCAAGACCACGTACAAGATAAGCGAGAAGGTCAGCAAGAAGAAGGAAGTCGCTGTCATCGTCGAGAAGAAAAAGAAGAAGAAAAAAGTCGCGGAGAAAGAGTTCGATCTCGAGCCCATAGAATACGAGGAAGAATTGTTCGACGGCTGATCATGCGCCTATTCTGCCGCCTTCAAGTGCGGCCGCGCAGTTGCATCCCCTTTCCTTGGGGATATTTTCAACCGCCTCGATGATCAGGCGCCTCGTGCGGTCGATGTTCTGCTCCATCAGCCTCAGCACCGCGGCGTGTGAAAGCATCTCCTTCGTCATTCCCGCGGCCCAGTTTGTGATTACGCCAATCGTTGAATAGCATATCTGGATTTCGCGCGCGAGGACGCATTCGGGGACGTTGGTCATCCCGACTATGTCGCAGCCAAGAGTCCTGAGAGCATTTATCTCGGCGGCGGTCTCGAACCTCGGTCCCTCCATGCACGCGTAATTTGATTCTGGGTGGAGTTTTATCTTCAATTTTTTAGCGGCTTTTGAAAGGACGCCTCTCAGCTCGGCACAGTAGGGCTCGGTCATGTCCACGTGGACGACGCCGCCGTTTCCCTCTCCCTCGTAGAATGTGGGCGCTCTGGCCTTTGTGAAGTCTACGAACTGCGTCAGGAGAGCCAGGTCCCCGGGCACGATTTTCGGGTTCAGAGTCCCAGTCGCGGTCGTCGCGATTATCCGCTTCACGCCGAGCCTGTGCAGCGCCCAGATGTTCGCCCTGTAATTGACGAGGTGCGGCGGGACGCTGTGCCCCTTCCCGTGCCTCGAAATGAAAGCCACTTTTCTGCCCGAAAGGTCGCCTATCACGATATCCGGGTCCCGGCCGTGAGGAGTTTTCACCGTTACTTTCCTTGCGCCCTTGAGCATCGAGAGTGTGTAAACTCCCGACCCGCCTATTATCGCTATTTCAGCTTCCATTGAAATCCTCCAGATAATTCTCAATCGCGCGTTGGATTTAAAAAAGCTACTTCCCGAACCTGCGCTCGCGGCCCTGGTAGTTCCTGATCGCGCGCAGGAAATCCAGCTTGCTGAACGCCGGCCAGTTCGCCTCGCAGAAGTAAAGCTCGGAATATGCGGACTGCCACAGGAGGAACCCGCTCAGGCGCTCCTCCCCGCTCGTTCTGATTATCAAGTCCGGGTCCGGCAGCCCCGCCGTGTAGAGGTGCTTCTCGATCATCTTCTCGCTTACCTCCTCGGGCTTCAGCTCCCCCTTCTCTATGCTCTCGCATATGTGCCTCACGGCTTGCGCGAGCTCGGCGCGCCCCCCGTACCCAACGGCCACGTTGAGGGTGTAACCGTCGTAGCCCTCCGTCGAGAACTGCGCCTCTTCTATCGCCTTCCTAACGCTCTCCGGGAACTCGCTGAGGTCGCCTATCGCCTGGACCTTTATCTTGTACTTGTGGACGCGCTCGTCCCTCGCGACCTCCTTGAACTTTTGCGCGAAAAGGCCCATGAGCACGCCAACCTCCTCCGGTGCGCGGCTGAAGTTCTCAGTCGAAAATGCGTAGACGGTGATGTGCTTGACGCCTATCTCCCTGCACCAGTCGAGGACCTGCTCTAGCTTGTCGGCGCCGAAGATGTGGCCCTTGAGCCTCTCGATGCCCTTCCCCTCCGCGAACCTGCGGTTGCCGTCGAGGATTATGCCGACGTGGCGCGGGACCTTTTTGCCTGAAATCTCGGACAAAAGCTGGCGCTCATAGGCATCGGCGATCATCCTCTGGAACCTCGGGATTCCCAAAAGCCTGGCCAGCGGCATCTTCTCCAGCATTAGCCTCTTTCTACTTTCCTCGCGCGGGATTAAAGGCATTTTGGACGATCGAGGTCAATTTCTGTCGCGCTGAAGCTAAAGACAACGAACTGGGGTACTCTTTAATAGCGGCGGATAGGAATTGATTGCGAGATTAAAACATGAAAGCTGTGCAAGGTTCGGCTGGCGCGAGGGTTCCGAGGACCATCGTGGGTGTGAAAACCCAATATCTGGTCGGTCTGATGATCGTGATTGCGATCGTCGCCGGCTACTTTGTCATTTTTGGCTCAGGCCATGCGTTGACTGTCAAAGTCAGGGATTCCAGCACCGGCACCACGATATCCGGTGCCACCGTGATGGTCGGGGACAGGGTGGCGACGACGGGCGCGGACGGGTCGGCCACGTTCCGCGTTCCCAACGGCACTTACGCGATCAGCGTCCAAAAGAGCGGGTACCAGACAAAAGACTACTCTGCAACAATCGCGGACAACGACTTTTTCGTCTTGCTTGACATCGTCGCATCCTCGTAATCGGGCGGCACGCAGGGGTTTTATAAGTTGAAGCTGATTAAATGAAGGTCTAAATATGTCAGGAAAAGCAGTCTGTTTTGCAAAAGATGAGAGCGGCTCGCTGTACGGACGCAGTAGCGCGCCCATTTATACCTATGTTTCCATCGCCGTCACTTTCCTTTTGGTTGGGGTGGCGTCGGGCTATCTTGTGGCCCCCATCATCCAAACATCATCGCTTAGCACGCCAATCCGCGTTGGGGAGAACATCGGATACGGAATCTATGCGGGCGCTAACAAAGTCGGCACGCTGACGCTCTGGGTCGACAACATCGAAACCTTCGACGGGGTTCCGACGTATACGGCGAGGTATTCAATTGTATTGACGTCCGCCGCACAGGCCGGATTGCTCCGGATAGACAACAACGGCATTCTGAGGCACGCCAGAATTGTGCAGGCGGTTGGAGATGGGATACAATGGTCTTCTGAGATTTACTACTCATACATCGGCGGGGTCATGCGAGTGATTTATGAAGACAATAGAGTCCCTGAAAATTACGCGCAAGTCGACAACTCTGCTGTTATGGGCGTCAATGTTGAAATAGCTGTGCCGATACACGTGTGGTACATGCTTCGCACGACGACGCTCACGACTGACTACCAAAAGACATTCGTGACAAACATCCTGCCTGAGGGAACAAATGCCGTGATCTCAAGCTTCGTCGTCGCTGGCGAAGAAACAGTTTCGACCGCCGCCCTTGGTTCATTCAGCACTTGGAAGGTTCAGGGAACGAGCACATTCAGCAATATGTGGGTGACAAAGGACGGAAGCCGCATCGTGAAGGTAGAGGAACAGGTCGGGGACGCGACATATACCTATGTTCTAGAAAGCTACTCTTGATATCGCGTTTTCTACGATTCAGGGCCCTGGATATGAAAACAACAACTCTCCTTGCGTTAGTAACCAGTGGTATACTGCTGGCGACATTTTTCATTTTACCTCTTTTATCGCCCGCTGCGAGCGACAACTACCGTGTTGAGGAGTGGCCGATGGCTTTCCACGACCTGAGGCACACGGGGTACACGTCCGCCTCTCCTCCTGAGCGGCTTGGCAGCGAAGTGAAGTTGAAGTGGCGCTTTGCTACTGAATCCTGGGTATATTCCTCACCCGCGGTTGTGGATATCGATAATGACGGGAATATGGAGGTCGTGTTCGGATCGTCGGATGGCAAACTTTACGCCATTTCTGGCGAAAGCGGCGGCCTAGAGTAGAGTTTCACAGCAGACAACGTCATTTGGTCTTCCCCGGCAGTGGCTGAAACGAGCGGTGGGCGGACAATATTCTTTGGAACCAGGGGTGGCACTTTTTATGCCCTCGATGGGAAAAACGGTGGTTTGTGGTGGTCTGTTCCCTTGGAAGGAGAAATTACCTCGTCCACTGCCGTGGCTGATGTCGATGGTGACGGAGGATTAGAGGTTCTCATCGGGAGCGACGGGATACCATTTGGACCGGCTGTTGAGTAAAATGGAGATCCATCGACCAGTAACTCGAATGGAAAACTATATTTCCTTGCATCGGAAAACGGTGAGACCAAGTGGACAATGGAAGTCTTTACCCCAATTTATCACTCGGTCCCCGCAATCGCCAATTTCTACGGCGACGAAAGTCTTGAAGTGGTAATCTCCAGTTGGTTGGGGGTAGTCTATCTCATAGAAACAAAGAACATGAGCCTTGTTTGGAATGAGAATGCATTTGTCGACGTCAGACCATTGAATTTTCCCAACGCTTACGGTTCTGTGAGTGCCGCCGACGTGAATAGTGACGGTGTCCTTGACATATTGCTAGGAACAGATCAGGGTGTGCTGTTCTTCTTCAAATCCGATACGGGCGAGGGATATGGAATTGATGTTGTCAAAAAGATTCGGGGCACGCCCGCCATCGCGGATCTCGACGGCGACGGGAAGTTTGAAATCGTTGTCGGGGCACACGATAACGGGGCTTCTGCCAGCGGCAAGCTCTTAAGCCTTTCTTCGGAAAACGGGGGGATAGAGTGGCAAAATGAATTCAGTCCCACCTCCTCTTCTGCAGCAATTGCCGACATCGATGGGGACGGGGTCCTGGAAATCGTGATTGGAAATGAAGATGGGAACATTTACTGTTTCGACGGAAAGACTGGCGCGCTAGAGTGGAATATCAGACTGGCGACGTGATCCGCTCGTCACCAGTAATTGCGGATATCGACAACGACCGAGCGCCGGAAATACTGATGGGGTCTTATGACAACTATGTTTACGCTTTGGAGCTGGAATGAATCAAACTTGCGATTGAGGATCATCCACCAAACGAGGCGTCGAACCTGAAGTTGGCAATCGTGGGGATCCCGTCCGGCCCGCGCAAAAAATGTTCACATTGTGACCAAACATGCTGTTTCACGTTTCACTATTTGTGGGAACATTGCTCGTATTAGGGGAAAGTAAAGCGGCTCGGACAACTTCCGTATGGGGTCATGTTTTGCCCGCCGCAGGTGTTGGAATCTCGATATAACTTGTTTGAAAAACGTTACAGAACGTTACAGAATTAAAACAAAAAAACAAGGGGGGGTTGCGTTGCGTATGCAACCCCGTTCAATCATTTGTTGGTGTCTAACTGCCTATTGCAAGAACGTACAGCCTTGTAACTTGGTCAGCAGCATTGTCTTGGAGAGTCATAAGGGTGTTGTTTGCTACTTCACGGATGTTTTCACCATCAATACCCGACATCAAGTTGTCTAGTTTTATGGTGACAACGTTGCCAGTGATGGATCTTACTATTGGGTATATGTCGTTGTCGTTTGTGGATACCCATGCGCCCATAATTGAGCTTAGGTTATCCATTACGACCTCAACTCCACCTGTCGTGTAATACCAACCGTAGCCTACTGCGCCACTTTGCCCTACCAAGTTTCCTGGAGCACCGAAGTTGTCGTTCTCATCAAATCTTACAGATTGGACTGATTGACCTAGACCTTCAACAACGCTTCTGCCGTTGGCGGTAATCGAACTTCCAGCGGTTATATTGCCGCTTACCTGCAAGTCACCGGTTGTGCCGTTGTCGAATATTGTCGCTAGAACGTT
>DYTO01000044.1 GCA_020725895.1 Candidatus Hadarchaeum sp.
ATTCGACCGCCGGGAGCGTGGAAGATGCGGCTAAAATATCGGAAAAATTGGTCGCTGAAAAGCTCGCGGCGTGCGTGAACTTCTTCCCGATAAAATCGATCTACCGATGGAAGGGGAAAATCCAGAAGGAGGGCGAGTTCGCGATGGTGATCAAAACAAGGGGGGAGATGGTCGACAAGGTTATCGCGCGCGTGAAGGGGCTGCACTCGTACGAGATGCCTGAAATCGTGGTAATTAATATAGAAAAAGGCAAGACAGACTACTTGAGGTGGATAGATGAGTCGACCAGTTGAGCAGAAAATAACGGGCGACACGACCGTTGCTGAAGTAATGGAGATACCTGGCGCTTTAGAGGTTCTTACTAAATACGGGTTGCCTTGCATTCACTGCCCGATGGCGGCGTTCGAGATTGGGCAACTGAAAATCGGCGAGGTTTCGAAGGCCTACGGGCTGAACGGCGAAGAGCTGATCAAAGAATTGAACAAGGTCCTGAAATCTGAAAAGGGCGGAAAGTGATGCAGGTCACGGTCAAGTTCTTTGCAAACTTTCGCGAAGTGACTGGGGTCGGGCAAGAGCAGGTCAAGGATATTTCAACTGTGAGGGAATTGCTTGAAAAGGTTGTGAAAAAGTACGGGACAAATCTCTCGAAACTTCTTTATGACGAATCGGGAAAACTCCGAGACACGGTACACGTAATGGTGAACGGGCGGGCAATCGATTTTTTAGACGAACTCGAGACGAAGCTGAATGATGGCGACGCTGTTGCTATTTTCCCGCCGATCTCAGGTGGCTGAATTTCCGGTGAGGTTATGGCCAAAGCTGAGATCCACAAAAAGGGCGAAGTGAATCTGGCGAAACTCGTCGAGGATACGAGGAAAATTTTTGGAAAGGACGTCGGCGCACTGGCATGCTTCGTTGGGATTGTCAGGGAGAAGTCGAAGAAGGGCGCGAAAGTTGAACATCTCCGATACGAGGCCGCGGAAGAGGCGCGAGACAAGCTACTTGAAATCGCCACGCAGACGGAGAAAAAGCCCAGCATAAAACACGTTCAGATCCACCATGTCATCGACGAGCTCAAGCCTGGAGACGATGCGATTTACGTCATCGTCGGTGGGCAGCACAGGAAAGAGGTTTTTGACGCAATTTCAGAGATAATGGACAGGGTCAAGGGCGAGGCCCTGATCTGGAAGAAGGAAGTCACGAAAAGCGGCGGAAATTGGGTTTAACATTAGCGATACTTTAGATGCTCGAAAGTCTATTTTGTGATAAGTCGCAATTTAAATTACGTGGGAGGCATGTCTTATCCATTGGACCACGGGGCCGACTTGCCTCAGGCCAGTCTTTGCGTGGAGGCGCTATTTAAAGGAAGAATTTTTTATTTCGTCAATATTTTCAGTAGGTCCTGTGATGGGCCCAGAGGGAATCGAACCCTCCAGAATTAACGCTTTAAGGCCGGACGCGGAAAATTGTGATGGTAGTGAAATGGGCGATGCTGTGATTTCAGAAAAAACCGTTGACAATGAAATGAAGAGGATCAAGGTCCTGCAAGAGGGGATAAGGATAATGCACGACAAGGCCGTTTTCCGGATTATCCGATTGGTTGAAATACGCGCACCGATGGCCAACCTGATAAAGGAGGAGATGCTCGCGGCGGGAGGCGATGCCGCGGTCCACTGGCAGGCGATAGCATGCAAAATCCAAAAAACAGATGTAATTCTTTTCGGCACGCTCGCGCAGTACAAGAGGTTCATTGAAAAAATGAAGATCCAGCCTTTCGAATCGAAGGAAATCGCGGGAAGAGTGCAGAAACTGCTGAAACTAAATTTATAAAATAGCGGGTACGTGAAAGGAATAGAGATCACATGTCTGGAGAACAAGTCGGAGCGACGATACTGTTCGTGTCTTTCGTCCTGATATTCAGGGCGGTCTTGGGAAGGATACTGGCACGAAAGCTGAAGACGCTTGGCGGCCACCAGCTCCTGGCGAACGCGATCACGAGCGTGCTTTCGGTGGGGGTAGTCATCGTTTTGTTGTACATATGGGGTGTTGTTCAGGCGGTGGTCGAGATATTCCTGGCCTTCAGTGCAATAACCGCCGTGATTCTTTTCGCCATAAAGGACATCTGGCTCGAAAATGTGCTCGCCGGAGTCTCGATGCTGAGGGACAAGATTCTCAGAATCGGGACCGAGGTGGACATAGACGGCAAGAGCGGTGAAATATCCGAGATGACCCTAACCGTGACCAAGGTTAAAATGGCGAACGGTTCTACCATGATCGTTCCAAACAGGATTTTCAGGCAACAAATCTTCGCTATAAAGAAAGCCTCTCCTGAGCCCGAGATTGAAAAAATAAAACAGGACAAATAACACTCAAAAATAAATAACAAGTTATTTTCTTGCTCATTTTAAAAAAATAACGTTTTAAAACGCTTTTTGGTTGGACCAATCCCAGAATCTCTTGTCAAAATGCCCAATTTGTCAAAAAAAGGCTAAATCTGGCTTATTTTCCAAAAGTTGTGGAATGAAAAGTCCTTTATAGAAGTTTAATCATTGTAGGTGGGAGAGTGGAAAAAATTGGCAGTGAAAGACGAAATTTCGCAGATTTTGGAATCTGTAAAGAGCTCCGGGCGCCGTGAACTCTCAGAAGCAGAAGCAAAAAAGGTCCTGCAACTTTGGGAGATACCGGTAAACCGCACGGAACTGGCCAAAGACATGAACGATGCGATTCGGCTGGCGCGCGAGGTCCGTTATCCAATAGTTTTGAAGATATCTTCGCGCGACATCTTGCACAAAAGCGACGCGAAAGGGGTCAAAGTAGGCATCGGGTCTGAGCTCGAACTCAGACAGGCGTATGATGAGATTATGAAAAACGTCGCGGCGTTCAATCCAAAGGCCAGGATTGACGGGATAACCGTCCAGGAACACCTCCCCGCAGGACGCGAGGCGATAATCGGGGGCCTTCAGGACAAATCCTTTGGCCCAACCGTCATGTTCGGCCTCGGAGGAGTGTGGGTCGAGATCATCAAGGACACGAGCTTCAGGCTCGCGCCCCTAACTGTCGACGAAGCCAAGGAAATGATACGTGAGATAAAGGGATTCCCGATACTCGCCGGTACTCGCGGAGAACCGCCCGCAGACATCGACGCACTGGCAGCGATAATCGAAAAGGTCGGCAAATTGATTTCGGAATTCCCCCAGATTTCTGAGCTCGACATCAACCCGATATTCGTTTTCAACTCTGGAAAAGGTGCTACCGCGGTCGACGCCAGAATATTGCTGGGAGATGGCGCCTGATGCCAACTGGACTGAACGCTGTCCTCGAACCAAAAACAATCGTGCTCGTCGGCGATTCCGAACTTAAAAAGGAAAACGAGGTGTATTCAAGACAGTTCAACTCCCTTCTGAGCAACCTTTCCGATTTCAAGGGCAAGATGCAGATAATCGACCTGAGCGGGAAAACCCCTGAAAGCGAGAGCCGCCTCGAAAAGATACCGGGCGGGCGGGACCTTGCAATCGTCGTCCTTCCGAAAGGCCTTTTGACGAAAAACCTGCGGAAAATCGTGACGAAGACGAGGGGGCTTTTGCTGATATCTGACGAAATAGACCCGAAACAAGCGGATGAACTGTCAAAGCTGAACAAGAGGGGGAAGCTGGCACTGCTCGGCTCGGCCTCGTTTGGGGTTGCCAATCCCGAGATAGGAATGGCCGCCGTCATTTCAGACAAGCTGGGCAAGGGCGGTATCGGGATAGTCTGCCGGGAAAGGAGCGTTTCGAACGAGGTTGTCTCGCGCGCGAGCGAACTGGGGAGCGACGTGAGCAAAATGGTTTGCACTGGCATTGGGCTGGGCGCCGACGTTTCGGATATCGTGAAACACCTGGTCGAAGACAAGAAGACTTCGGTGATCTGCATCTGCGTAGACGAGATTTCCGAAAGCAGGAAATTGATCGAGACTATCAAAAACTTTTCAACCGCAAAACCGATTCTGATTCTCAAGGGCGGGAAAGTCGGGAAAATATTCAGAAGCGCCGTCACCCAAGCGAGGGGGATCCTTGTGGACGACATCGAGGAAATTCTATTGGGCGCCGCGGCGATATCGAAGCAGCCACTCCTGCGCGGGAAAAGGATCGCCGTTCTGACAAATTTCGACGGGCAGGGCAGACTGGCCCTGAACTATTTGGAAGCAAACGGGTTTGTCCCGGCCGCTCCGTCCGGAGAAACGTCAAAGAAGATATCGAAGAAAATCCCTGCCGCGAAAATAGGAGAATACATCGACATGGGGCGCCACGCGAACTCCGACGATTACAAGTTCGCTATTGAACAGATAATCTCCAACGAGAACGTCGATGGGCTGATCGTCGTATGTGTGGCTGGGCTCGATTATTTGGAACCCGATGAGATCCGGAAGGTAATGGAAAAATCGAAGAACAAGGAAAAGCCAGTCGTCGGCGTCAGTCTTTTGGAAAAATTGAAAGGCGTCGATGTCGCGGAAATGGAGATCCCGACATATCGTGACACTAAAAGCGCGGCGGTCGCACTGAGGATATCCCTCGCGCGCCACGAAATCAAATCTGCCTTTGAAAAGGCCTCACCGGAGTAAAAATTTCCCTCTTTTGGGCTTGCCCGAAACCTGGCCATTGTCGCAAATAATCTCTCCACGTGAAATCGTCAAAATCGGATAACCTTTCACCTTCATCCCCTCGTAAGGCGTCCAGCCAACCTTGTAGTGCAAATTCTCCGCCCTTATCGTCCTTTCCTCCGAATCGACGACCACAAGATCGGCGTCCGACCCTTCGCGGATCACTCCCTTCCTCGGATAGAGCCCGAAAATCTGCGCCGGCTTGGTGCTCAACAGACTGACCAGCCTCTCCAAAGTTATCCTTCCCTTCGCAACACCCTCGCTCAGCATTATCGGTAGCATCGTCTCCACGCCGGGAATTCCTATCTGGGCCTTCCATATGTCCTTCCAACCAACTTCCTTCTCCTCCCTTGGGCCAGGTGCGTGATCGGTGGCGACCATGTCAATCGTTCCTTTCGATATCGCTTCCCAAAGAGCGGCCCTGTCCTCCTTCTTTTTTATCGACGGGTTCACTCTCAAGTAGGGTCCGAGTTTCTCGACATCGCTCCTTTCAAAGACCAGGTATTGCGGGCACGTCTCGGCCGTCACTGTTTGGCGTTTGCCTTTTGCCTCTTTTATCAGGCTGCAGGCCTGGCGGGAGGTTATGTGCGCAAAGTGCAACTTTCCACCGATATCTTCGTTCTTCTTCAGCGTCGCCCTGACTGCCCTTTTCTCGGCTTCGTTCGGTCTCGCCTCGTGGTGGGCAAGTGGGTCCTTTCTTTTCCCTATTTTTTTGCGCGCCTCATCCAAAACTTTCGCATCCTCGGCGTGAACAAAAGTGACACCTGAAATTCCATTGACTTTTCTCATGAGATTTTCCATCTCTTCGTATTCCAAGAGATATGGTGGGCACGTGAAAGCTTTGAAAGATTTTATCCCGATTGAACCCATCAAGTTTACTTTTTCAATCGAATCTACTGTAGCGTTCCCTGCGTGAAGAGCGAAGTCTATGATGCTCTCTCGCCTGCCGTCGGCGATGACTGACTTTGCATCATCGGGAGTCAGAACCGGTGTGTCCAGCGGCATCGCAATGACGCTCGTGACCCCGCCAGCCGCCGCAGCGATGCTTCCGCTCCTGAATGTCTCCCTCTCGGTGAAACTCGGGTCGTGGAAGTGCACGTGGGCGTCTATCGCCCCAGGAATCACGAGATTGTCCCTGGCGTCTATCTCCAGCTCGCCTTTCGGTATCCCGCTTACGGCGATTTTTTTTATCACTCCTTCCTCGACAGAAATTTCGCCGCTTTTCAGGCCCTCGGGCATCGCCAATCTCGCGTTTCTTATCACCAAATCGGGCATGGTTTCCAAAATATGAACATCGGTCTAATGTTTAAAGAATTTGAATCGCGGGCTGCGTGGCCATGAGGTTTCGGACCTATTTCCAAAGTGTTAGATAAGTTTTAAATTGGCCCGCAAAGTCTTTTTCACGGAGATGCGATGGCTGACCTACTGATAAAGAACGGCTTGATCGTGACGATGGACAAGAACAATCGGATTATTCCTAACGGTTCCATTTCGATTGATGACGGAAGGATCGTCGCAGTCAAGAAAGGCAACAGGGAAAAGGCCGACGAGGTCATCGATGCGACCGGCAAGATAGTCATGCCCGGTTTGATCTGCTCTCACACTCACCTTTACGGGATGCTCCTGCGCGGGGCGCCACTGAAAATTGACCCGCCGACGGATTTCGCGCAAATTCTCCAGCGCGTCTGGTGGCCCATGGACGAGGCCATGACAAAAGAGGACGCTTACGCGAGCGCGCTGATATCCTCGCTGGAATACATCAAGACCGGGACGACACTTTTCGCCGACACCTTCTCAGGGCCTAACGCGATATCGGGAGTGTTGGACAAGATCGCCATCGCGGTCGAACAATCAGGTATCCGCGGCATCCTGGCATTCGAGACGACCGAGAGGCACAGCAGGATCGAGGGCGCGAACGGGATGAAGGAGAACGAGAGGTTCATAAAAAAACTGAACAGGAAAAGGACTAGCAGGATAATGGGGATGGTCAGCGTCCACGCGTCTTTCACAGTCTCCGACGAGCTTATCCAGTACGCCAAGGACGTTGCGGCAAAGTACAAAGTCCCTGTCACCATCCACACGTCTGAGGGCCTCGGCGACGTATACCACAATTACGAGGCGTTCGGAAAGAGGACCGTCGAGCGCTTGAACGAAAACGGGCTGCTCGACTCCAAGACGGTCCTGGCCCACTGCGTGCACGTGAATGAAGACGAACTCAACCTCATCCAGAAGACCGGCGCAAAGGTCGCCCACAACCCGATGAGCAACATGCTGAATGCCGTCGGCGTCGCCCCCGTGCCGAAGATGCTTAAGATGGGGATAAAGGTCGGGCTAGGGAACGACGGGTATATCTTCGACGGGTTCGAGAACATACGCGCAGCATACCCGCTC
>DYTO01000002.1:0-75713 GCA_020725895.1 Candidatus Hadarchaeum sp.
ACGCAGAACTTCAAATTTTTTTCGGTTGGGGGTTCACCAAAAGCTAAAAACATACGAATCTTTAATTTTAAATGGGTTCTGTAGTACTTGCCGATGAGTTGGCGATTAACTTCGACTTTTAGACTAGATTATCTGAAATATAACACACCCAAGGCAAAAAATCGGTCACCTATTTAAACAGACCACCTTCCATTATGATATAGAACAAAAATCGTGATTCGGATGGACCCATCACAAATAATGCGCGACATCGGGATTCAGCTGCGGCCCGACGCATACCGGCCAAAGTTCGCGAGGATAATCGTAACGAGGAACTGCCCCCTCCAGTGCCAGATGTGCACGTTCTGGCGCAAGAGGAAGAAGGACCCGAGCTTCGCCGAGATAAAGCACTGGATTGACGAGCTGGCGGAGTTCGGTGTAGATGAGATCAGCATAGGGGGCGGCGAGCCTTTCATCAGGAAGGATATCTACGACATCGTCGACAGGATAAAGTCCCACGGGATAAGGTGCGGGATGACCACGAGCGGCTGGCTTGTCGACTCCGTGCCGCTGGCGCCGGCCGACCACTACGAGGTCTCTATTGACGGCCCGAGGCCCGAGATCCACGACAAGATCCGCGGCCGGGTCGGGAGCTGGGAGCGGGCCGTGAAAACGGTGAAGCTCGCCAAGAAGAAGTACTCCGTCTCGCAGATCAACACCGTCCTCCAGGCGGACAACTACAAGTACCTCCTCGAATACTGCGATTTCGCGAAATCACTCGGCGTGAAGGCCTCGGTCATCCCGATAAGCCCGAAGCTGGCGGCCCAGCCGAAGATTTCCAAGGCGATGGCAAAGGTCGACCCGGTAGAGCTCAGGGAGATAGTGAAGCAGGCGGTGAACACCGGCGCGCTCACGAACACCTGGGAGTTCTTCGAGATATACTTCTCGAAATTCAAGGACAAGGTCGACCCCGAGAAGAGGCTCTGCCCGTACTACTACATCCTGTTCTTCGCGAACAGCGACGTCTACCCGTGCGGGAACTTCGACAAGCCCGTCGGGAAGCTTACGATGTCGAAGAAGCTGAAGGACGTCTACGCGGAGTACCAGGGCATGAGGGACGAGGTCAGGTGCGGCGGGCATAAGCACTGCTGGAGCTGCACTTACCCAGACATCGTTCCATGCAGAAGCATGTGGCAGAACGTGAAGTTCTACACGAGCGGCGCGCTCTCAATCCTCAAGCGTTAGGGCCTTGGCTCGCCCTTCTGGAAGCATTCCACCATTCTCTCGCAGAACTTGTCCCACGTCAAATTTTTCTTCACCCAGGCGTGGCCCAGTTTCGCCATCTTGCGGTACTTTGCTGGGTCTTCGCGCACTTTCAGAACCGCGCCGTGGAAGTCGTCCGTCACGATTCCAATCTTGTTATTCGCGATGAACTCCTGGGCGGTCATCTCCTTGGAGACGACTATCGGCACCTCGGCGCAGAGTGCCTCGAACGGCGAGAGCCAGCCCCCTTGGAGCCTGACAGGGAAAACAGCGACGTCGCTCGCCGCGTAGATGTCCCTGACGTCCGCGCGCGAGACGTGCCCAGTGAAAATGACGTTCTTCTCCAGACCGAGAGTCTTGATTTTCTTCTTCAGAGCCTCCTCGTAGTCTCCCTCTCCCTTCCCAGCGAGGACGAGCTTTATCTTCGGAATCTCCTTTTTCAGCGAAGCTGTCGCCCTGACGCTCTCCATCTGGTTCTTGAAAGGCGTGATCATCCCTACCTGCACCATCGTGAACTCGTCCTTCTTCAGCCCGAACTTTCTCCTCGCCCTCTCGGCGTTGCCACCCTCGAAAAGGTCGCAGTCCACCCCGTAAGGAACCACCTCGGGCTTTTTCTTGTAAATCCTCTCGAACCTCTCGGCGTTGAAGTCGTCCGCCACGACCACGCAGTCGATATTTTTCGCGACGAGCTTCTCTATCTTCACGATTGCCTCGCCAATCGACTTCTCGATAATCGACGGGCCAGCGAAGTTCAGCTGCGGTGGCTCGTTGCACATCCAGACGACGCGCTTCTCCGTGAAGGCCGTGACCATCTCGGCGGGGAAGTTGTGCACGTTTATGACGTCGAACTTTTTCTCGTTCCTCTTCAGGTACTTCGTCAGCGCGTAGACGGTCGGGAATATCGTCAGAGAATATGGCACCCCATGCCCGGTCAAGAATGATTTTTTCAGAACCACGACTCCGCTGCCCTTTATCTCCCGCCTGATCTCCGGCGCGATGTTCATCGTCAGGAGCGTGCTCTCGATGCCTTTTTTAGTCAGGTAGTTGAGCAATCGGACTATCACGACCTCCGCCCCGCCATAGAACGTCATCTGCGGCTGAATCACCAATACCCTCACTGATACCAAAACTTTATTTTGGGCTCAATTGCCTAATAAAAGGAGGGTCAACGATGAAAGTCCTGGTAACGGGCGGTTGCGGTTTCCTGGGCTCACACGTTTGCGAGTTCTACAGGAAGAAGGGCGCGCAAGTGGTCGCCTTCGACAACCTCACGAAACACGAGCTTTTGAGGACGGGTTACAAGGTCGGCGACGCCAGGTCTTACAACTGGGACCTCCTCAAGGGGATGGGAGTGAAGATGGTGAAGGGCGACATCCGGAAGAAGGATGACCTCGTGAATGCGGCGAAGGGGTGCGATTTCATAGTCCACACGGCGGCGCAGCCCGCGATGACTGTCAGCATAGAGGAGCCCGAGTTCGACCTCATGAGCAACGTCGTGGGGACATTCAACGTGCTGGAGGCCGCGAGAAAACACGATCTGCCTGTCGTGAACTCTTCATCGATTCATGTTTACGGGAACAGAATAAACGACACACTGAAGGAGGGGAAGACCCGCTACGTCAGGAAGCCCACGGCGATAGACGAGGATTACCCGGCGATGCAGGGCGAGATAACGCCTCTCCACGCATCGAAGAGGTCCGCCGAGATATACGTTCAGATGTTCACGGACACTTACGACCTGAAGGCCGCGACGTACCGCCTGACGGGGATGTACGGGCCGAGGCAGTTCGGAGGCGAGGACCACGGATGGGTCGCGAACTTCGTTATAAGGACGGTGCTTGGGCTGCCGATAAAGGTCTTCGGGACGGGGAAGCAGCTCAGGGACATCCTCTACGCGAGCGACGCGGCGAGCTCATTCGATGCTTTCTACAAGCACCAGGTACCCGGGATTTACAACGTCGGCGGCGGCGTCAAGAACATGATATCGCTCGTGGAGTGCCTCGACCTGATAAAGGAGATAACGGGGAAGGGGCAGAGCATAACTTTCGAGAAGGTCAGGCCGGGCGATCTCTTCTACTTCGTTTGCGATATCACGAAGGCTAGGAAGAACCTCAAGTGGGAGCCGAAGGTCACCAACGAGGAGGGAGTGAAGAGGCTTGTCGACTGGGTGACCGAGAACAAGGGGATGTTCGGCGGTTGAGATGAAGGCATTGATTCTAGCGGCCGGTCGCGGAAGGCGCCTCGGCGACAAGAAGGGTGGCCTTAACAAGTGCATGCTGGGGTTCGGCGGGAAGCCCGTCATCGAGTACAACCTGGATCGCGCTGCTGACATCGACGAGATAGACAGGATAATCATCACGGTCGGGTACAAGGCGAATGATATCATCGACCATTACGGGAACAGTTTCCGCGGGAAGCCGATAGAGTACGTTTTCCAGCGCGAGCAGAGAGGGCTCGTCCACGCTATCGAGACGAGCATCAAGGCGCTGCGGGGAGACGACTTCTTCCTTCTTCTCGGCGACGAGATATTGGTCGGCAGCAGGCACAAAGAGATGTACAAGAAGTTCAAGAAGGAGAGGCTTTTCGGCGTCTGCGGCGTCTGCGTCACGGAGGACAGGAGCAGGATAAGCAGGACTTACACTGTCATCGTGGACAAGGACGGCACGATATTCAGGTTGATAGAGAAGCCGATGAAGGCGCTGAACGACTACCAGGGGACGGGCCACTGCATTTTCAAGAACAAAGTCCTTTCTTACATCACGAGGACGCCCATTCACGCTGAGCGAGGGGAGCAGGAGTTGCCCGACCTGATCCAGGTGGCGGTCGACAACGGCCACAAGATAAAGATCTTTCCCGTTTGCAAGAAGTACACGAACATAAACACGGAAGAGGACCTCAGGGAAGCTGAAATGCTGATGAGGAAATTGGGATAAATCGTTCGTTTAATTGCGCTGTTTCCTGGTTTATAAGCAACATCCGCGCAAATTCCTGGCGGGGGAAATGAGAAAAAATAGAGCGGCGAACGTTCGCCACTACGTGATATATGATTTCAATGGCAGGGCTCCTCGGGGCCTATACCGCCTGCGGAAAAAATTGGAATCGAAAGGATTGCTTGAGGTGATCCAGTACAGTGTCGTTGCTTCCGAGAGACTTGACGTTGCCTTGGATGTGGCGCATTTCTGCCGAAAGAGAGGAGGAAAAGTAAACTTGATTAGGGGCATCTTGTGTGATGTTTGCTGATGGCGAACGTTCGCCACCGCACATGGAAATCGGTCTTTTGAAGTTTTCGGATTGCGAATACTCGTAAATGCTCTTATTAGCCGAAAAAAACAAAAATAGCACTATGGCCGACGCAAAAGAAGGATACGGCAAATCGTACAAGAAAAATTTGAAGAAATATCTGCTATTGTACATCGTGATTGGTGCGATAGCTTACTTCCTGATCTGGTACCTGTTTCTGCGGGGCGCCTACGCGGGATGATCTCCACATTAGTCAAGTGCCAGTTCTTGTGGCACGATACCAGGCGATGGATCTCGCGACGAGGCTTTCCAGATCGCCCTTGGGGCGGTAACCGAACCTCTCCCTCGCCTTGCCTATGTCGTACGCCAGGCTCACATGCTCAGCGATGTTATTTCGCGACAGCTCGAGCGGGTTGCTCCCAAGAGTTGTTTCAAGCAAATCGCCCGAATATGCCAGGAGCTTGAACAAAATTTTAGGAATGTATATCTCCAAAGGCTCCCCGCCGAGAACTCGCGATATCGTGTCCAGCACCTCCTTGTCGGTGTATGGGCGCCCATCGTCAACGTGGAATATCTCACCCTTTTCCTTCACTCCCATCGCCAGGACCAATGCATCGACCAGGTTGTCTATGTAGCAAAACGTTACGAGCGTGTCGCCCCGCCCGATGTGAATAATCGGTGCACGACCTTTCATTTTCCCTTCAACAAATTTCACCATCTCAAGGAGCCCATCTTGGCCCCCGGGCCCGTAAACTGTCGGCGGCCGTAATATTGTAACAGGAAATCCTGATTTTCTGTGGTAGTCGAGCAAAAGCTGTTCGGCCTCGAATTTCGACCGCCCATAAGGCGTGACGGGGTTGCATTCAACGCTTTCGTCAACGATACCGCTATTTGTCTTCGGCCGCCCTATCGCGGCAATGCTGCTAGTGAAGACGAAATTTTTGACGTTTTGTTTGAGATAGAGCTCGGCCAGATTTCTAGTCGCGACAACGTTCGCCTCGTGGAAGACGCGGTAGTCTGTGATAGAGTGGTCGAGGACCGCAGCCAGATGAAATATGAAATCAAAATCCTTCGGCAGGCCCGCCAAGGTCTCCGGCTTCAGCAAGTCCACGCGGTGGATCTTCACCCCGCACTTTTCCAGCTCCGCGATTCTTTCCTTCGATGAAGTTTCCCTGGCGAGCCCGACGACCTCGTTCCCTGCCCCAGCAAGCCTGCAGGCTAGCCTTGAGCCTATGAAACCCGTCGCGCCAGTAACCAGTATTCTCATCCTACCATTCAAGAAAAAGCTCGAAACGATATAAGACGGTAGCAATAGTGGTTGTGGAGAGCATGAGGGTCGCAGTTTGCCACGATAGGCTGATGGAGAAAAGCGGCGGCGAGCGCGTCGCCCTGGTCCTTGCGAAGACTTTCAACGCGGACCTCTACGTCGCCAATTACGACCCCGAGCACACTTTCGAGTTCGCCAAGGGGATAAACGTCATAAAGACATCCCCCTCGGCGGAGCCGCCACTCCCGCAACTCTACACGCTCGTCTGGATGAAGGACGCTATCAGGTTCTCGAAGCTCAAAGAGTTAAAGGATTACGACCTGGTCGTGACTTCGGGGCAGCTCGCTCATTTCGCCTCCATCCAGAACCCGAGGAACATCTGGTACTGCCACACTCCTAACAGGGCGCTATACGACCTCAGGGACGAGGTCAGGGCGCGTCTAGGTTTCCTATGGCAGCCATTCTTCGACATATGGGCCGATCTATGGAAACCCTTCGACAGGAATTCCGTCAAGCACATCAACAAGATAGTCGTGAACTCCAAGAACGTGAAGAGGCGCGTGAAGGACTTTTACGGCCGCGATTCCGAGGTCGTTTACCCGCCCGTCGACCTGAAGAAGTTCAAGTTCAAGAAGTCGGGCGGCTACTGGCTCTCCGTGCAGAGGGTCGAGCCCGAGAAGAGGATTGAGATGCAATTGAAAGTCTTCGAGAAATTCCCGAATGAAAAGCTAGTTCTCGTCGGGCCAGGGAAGTACGGTAAGGAATACATGGAGAGGATCACGAGGATGGTCGAGAAAATGCCGAACGTCGAGTGGAAGAAGGACGTCAGCGAGAAGGAGCTCGTTGAACTATATTCCAACTGCAAGGCGCTGATTCAGACGCCGATAGACGAGGATTTCGGGCTGATAGCGATAGAGGCGATGGCCAGCGGAAAACCCTGCATAGCGGTCGACGAGGGAGGCTTCCGCGAGACGATAATCCACGGGAAGACCGGGCTGCTCCTGAAGGAGCCTTACGAGGAGAATCTCGCGAATGTCGTCGAGAACTTCGGGAAGTACAGGTTCGACCCCAAGGCCTGCCAGGCGCGCGCGAAGGTCTTCTCGGAGGAGGAGTTCATGAGGAAAATGAAGAAAGTCGCGAAAGAGGTCGCGGGCGGCTAAGATAATGCTAAAAACATTTGGAGAGAGATAGCGGTTAAGGTGAAAAAATGAGATACTACTCGATTCACGGGCTTTTCACGATCGAGACGAACACGGACATCCCCGTCCCCGACTACCTCGAGGTCAAAAAGCCAATCGCGAAGCCCGACATGAATATCATCTGCGGGCCTCTCGAGCTCAAGAGGCCGAAGGACAGCATGATGAGGACAGGCTACTACTTCTGGAGGGACGAAAAGTCGCTCTACATAGACTACGGGGTGCGAGACGTGAAGCTAGTGATGCGCGACCTCCTGGGCAAGCCCGAGATCCTATGCTCGAAGAACTTCCGGAAGTACTCCTCCCAGGACAGCTGGAACGACCTGATCAACGCCGTGATTCTCCTGAACCTGATAAAGCGCGGCTACACCCTCGCCCACGCCGGGAGCCTCAGCTATCGCGCCAAGGACGGCGTCATCATCAGCGCCCCGGCCGACACTGGGAAGACGTCCACCATTCTCTCGCTCGTCGCGATGAAAGACTTCGGATTCATGTCCGACGACGCCGCGCTAGTCGGCAAGGGCTTCGTCTACGCCTACCCGGAGAAGGTCAAGGTCTCGCCCTACACCCTGACAGGCGACCTGCGCGTCAAGAAGCTGAAGAGGAAGATATTCAAGTCGAGGATGCTCGGCCTTGCCTCCGAGAGGATCTTGAAGATGAACCTCACGGACTTCTACGAGGTCCCGAAAGACCTGGTCGTGGAAAAGTCCCCGATAAAAAAGGTGTTTGTTTTCGGCGGCCACAGCGCCGAGAGGACCGTGAAGAAGATAGACAGCAAGCTCGCGGCGAGGATGATATTCATCTCGTCAGTGGACCTCGCGAGGCTTATGCACAGGTACCTGGAGCTCTACTACTACGTCTTCGCCGTCGACACGTACAAGTTCACAGAGGAGATGAACAGGATAGTCGAGGACTCATTCAAGAAGGCGCAGTGCTTCATGGTCTCTGCTCCGAGGATCAAGGACTACGCTCATGTCGTCGCCGAAACGCTAGGGAAGTCCTCATGAGGGCAGGAGAATGGAAGAGTACAACTTCAAGAGATGGTACCCGACATTCTCTCTAGTGAACAAAATTTTCCGAGAGAACGACATCGACCACGTCTTCATCAAGATGCTGCTAGACCCCTTCCACATGAGGGACGTCGACGTCATCATCCCGAAGCTCGATGACGAGAAGCGTGCGATAGATCTTCTGAGGAAGGCTGGTTTCCGACCCTACAGGGCGGGCAAACTCCTCAACCCGTGGAAGATAATCTGCGAGGGGATAGACATCGGGCATCTGGCGGTCGACCTGCACCCGACGGCCGAGTGGAACAGGACGATGGTCGCGGACGGGAGGGAGATCAACTCGCACAGGATCGAGGTCAAGATAGGCGACACTAAGGCCTTCCTGCCAATCCCTGAATATTCGCTATACCTGGTTGCCACGCATTCCTTCTACCAGCACATGACTATTTTGCGCCCCGAGGTGCAGAACGGCATACACTTTATCTCCCAGCCGAAATTCTCGTGGAAGCGACTCCAGGCGATCGCGAGAGTCTACGGGACTGTCGAGTCGATTTACGCTTTCCTTCTCGCGATAAACGTTGAAAAGCCGAAGACAATCGATGAGATGACGTTGGGTCTCTTCTCAGGCGGAACGCCGAGTGCGTTGGTACAGAGGTGGTTCGATGAAACTGAAAAGAAGTTCCCGCTTATTATCCCACGCTGGCTCGGCTGCATCTTTCCATCATACTACCACACGAAATCCCTGATTGGGAAGGTCAGGCCGACAGAAGTCGCGTTCGATTTTATCTCGCACTACATGAGGCTGTCCAGCGGAAGGGGTGCTTTCGTTTGAAGGCGACATTTCTCTATCCCGCGAGCGGCATCAGCCCCCACTACGCGCACCTCACCTGGGCGAAAACTGTGTGCAAGAAAGTCGTCGAGACGCCGATGGGGTTCGGGCGCTTCGACTATAGCCAGCTCGAAGGTTCGGACATCCTCCTTCTGGAATCCCTATACTGCGTGCCTTTCGCGCGCAAGTTCAAGAAAAATAACCCTGACTGCAAGATTGTGACGATAATCGCGGACACGAGTTTCTGGAACGAGCGGCTGGGAGTCCTCAGGAAAGTTTTCTATTGGAGATATCTCGGGATGGTCGACGGTTTCGTCTCGGTTTCCGAAAGGATAAAGCGCGACATTCAGGGTTACGTTGACAGGCCCGTCGAGGTCGTGAGGCCTTTCCTCGTGAACAAGTACGACTTCAATCGGCGCGGTTTCAACAAGAACGTTCTTTTTGTGGGAAACGACGCGGTCGAGAAGGGCTTCGGCAAGCTCGTGAAGGCCATGGAGCACCTGCCGGACTTCGACCTTTACCTAGTCGGGGACTGTTACAAGAAGATCAAGACGAATAAACCGAACGTCCACGTCGAGAAGAGGGTGCCCAGCCTCAAGCCATACTTCGGGAAGTGCTCGATATACGCGCACCCGGCGGATTTCGACCCTTGCCCGTCGGCGATTTGGGAGGCGATGTACGCCGGGCTTCTTCCCGTGATTTCAACTGGCGTCGGGCAGAGCGAGCTTTTCAAGGGGGACCTTGGGAGGCTCGTGCTGAAGAACAATGAACCGAAGAGCATTGCAGATAAAATTTCAGAAGTCTATTCAATCGGCGACAAGCGGAAGATTCTTGAAAGTTGCAGGAAGCTGGCGAACGATCACACGAAGGAGAAAATCGTCTCGAGGTTCAAAGTCGCGTTTTCAAAAATCTTGAAAGAAATTTCTTAAAGCCTGTTTAACCTCAGCTTAATGAGGCCGATGAAAATCCTGATCCCGCTCGCGATAGTGGTCCCGCGCGCCTTTGAATACTGGGTGAACAGGCATGGGACGAGGATTTCCTTCAGCTTCAGCTTTTCCTGTTTCGCGATGATGACGATCTCGGACGAGACCTCGTACCTGTTGCTCTTTATCTGGACGGCCCCGAGCGCGTGCCTGTTGAGCGCCCGCATCCCGGACTGAGAGTCCGTGAAGTAGCCGCCCATCGCCCGGGTCACAAGGTTGAACCAGAAATTCCCTATCTTCTTGTGGAAAGGCGCGTCCACGAAGTACCTCACGCCGATGACCAAGTCGTAGCCTTCCAGCACATCGATAACCTTTTTCACGTGTTTCGGGTCGTGCTGGCCGTCCGAGTCGAATGTCACCGCGACGTCCGCATCCAGCTCCCTCGCCTTGGCCAGCCCAGTCCTCAGGGCCGCGCCCAGCCCGGAGTTCTTCTGGTGCTTCACGACTGTCGCTCCCTTCGATTTCGCGACCTCGGCGGTGTTGTCCTTCGAGCCGTCGTCAATGACGATAATGTCCTTCCAGCCCTCCGCGTGGAGTCCGTCGATGACTTCGCCTATCGACTTGCCCTCGTTGTACGCCGGCATAACTATCCAGACTTTCATCATCTCACTTCTCAGGTAATTTTTTTGAGTTAATCTAACTTGCGTTTAACGTTAAAAAGGTCGAGGTAGATTCCAGATTTGGTTGGCATGAGGACCTGGTACAAGGAGTTCAGTTTTTCGACGAGGAAGCAGAAGGAGGTCGTCGATGTCACGTCCACGATCGAAAGGGCGGTCGACGAGTCCGGGATAAAGAACGGGCTTCTTCTCGTGCAGATCCCGCACGCCACGGCCTCGCTAGTCCTCAACGAGGGCGAGAGCGGCCTGAAGCAAGACCTTTTGAACAAGCTCGAAGAGTTGTTCCCAGCGGGAGGCGGATACATGCACGACAGGATTGACGACAACGCTCATTCGCATCTGAAATCGGCGGTCATTGGCTCATCGCGGGTTTTGCCCGTGATTGACGGCGGCATCGTTCGGGGGACTTGGCAGAATTTCCTGATAATAGAGGAGGACGGGCCGCGCACGAGGAGGCTCGCGGTATTCATGATGGGTGAGTAATTTTTAAATTTCAATTAATTGTGGGCAATGGCAATAATGATCCGAATACTTTCGGTGACCCCCCCAAAATGACTTGATTAACTCCGATGTTTTGATTTTGGGGGTTTAATGCGAAAACAAGTCAACAAGGAAATTTTTGGAGAAATACTTCGGAGATATTTCGAAAATCACGAAGGTTCTACAACATTGGCAAAAATGTATGGTATCAATAAATCGACCATTCAGAAATGGTTGAGTTTGAAACTACGCAAAGGTGAAGTTCAATTTGTAATGACTCTTAACAATTGGAATCTCGCCAAATCGCGCAGACTGGTGTTTAAAAGAGCAGCGGCAGCAAGAGGCGCTAAATCGAGGAAAAAAGTGATGTTGCGATTCGGCAAAAGTTTTGCATATGCGTTGGGCGTTCTGTGCGGAGATGGGCATGTCGCAGAGGGTTATGCATATCTACCCTGTCATGACATAAAATTTGCTGAATCGTTTTTGGAAAATGGAGAAAAAGCATTTGGTATAAAGGCATCTTTTAATCCAGAAAAGAAAATTAGAGGATTGTACCGCGTAACGTTTCATTCAAGGGAATTAGCGGATAGGTTAAACGACTTGTATAAGACTAGGACAAGAGAATGGAAAATTCCTCCGGAGATTGTTAATGGCAATAATTTACTGAAAGCGAATTTTCTAAAGGGGTTTGTTGATTCAGAGGGACGTGTCGGTCTTTCGGTTTACAAGTGTTATTATACTGTTAAGAGTGGAGAAAAACGCAGCTGTTGGATTTTGCATGGCTACGTTAATTTAAGTTCTGTAAATGAAAGAGGCATCAAACAAGTACATAAACTTCTAAAAGATTTGGGCATACGCACCAACTTGTATTTTATCGGAAGAAACGACGAGTGGCGCATTTCAACAGTAAAAAACAAGTCAAACTTGCTCCTGTTTCAAAAACTCGTTGATTTCAGAACTGCTAGTGATCACGAGAGGCTGAGGTTTTTAAACCAAAACATCAATCATTCACCGAATACATGGAGGTGGATAGGCAGTTCGAAGTACTTGCCAAAAAGGTGTAAGGATATGATGCAGCAACAGAGGCCTAGAGGGGTCGTCTACTTGGATAGGCAATAAAGTTGCCCCAAAAATAGAGACGACTTCAGTAAAGGCCGATACAGGCATGGTAGTCGTTATAGGCGTGCTTGGCGATGGCGAGGCCGAGCTAATCTTTTCAGGGAACGAGCGCGACGAGCGCGAGGCGCTGGAATGGCTGAAGGAGAAGCTGGAAAATTGCAACTTGATAATAACATGGTACGGCTCCGGGTTCGACATACCGTTCCTCCTGACGAGGGCGGTCCTCCACGGGGTGGACCTCTCCAAGCTCGCGGAGATCCCGATGCTGGACCTCTACCAGTGGGCGAAGGCTAATCTCATTTTGAACAGCTACAAGATGACTTCCGTGGCCCGTTTTCTAGGCATCGACGAGGAGACGGGCGACTTCGCAGGGGCGGACGTCCTCACTCTTTTCAAACTCTGGGAAAGGGGAGAGAGCAAGGCGAGCGACATGATTGTCCAGCACTGCAAGGAAGACCTCCATGTTTTGAAGCGGGTGCACGAGAGGCTGAAGCCGGCAATCGTTCGTTCATCGTCGGCGCCTGGGCTTGGCCCATTGGAAGAAGAGTAGTACCATGCCCGCTAGCAAGGAAGAGAAGTTGCGATGGCTTGAGGCCGAGGCGGAGGATTGCAAACTTTGCAGACTTAACGAGGGGAGGGGTAACGTAGTTTTCGGGGTCGGGCCGGCAAATGCAAAAATCATGCTACTGGCCGAGGCTCCAGGACGAATGGAAGACAAAACGGGCGTTCCCTTCGCTGGGGCGGCCGGAAAGTTCCTGAACAAGCTTTTGCTAGAGGCCGGGTTGAAGAGAGAAGAGACATACATAACGAACGTTGTCATGTCGCGCCCGCCCAACAACAGGAAACCTTTGCCCGATGAAATCGGATTTTGCAGGCCTTTTCTAAAGGGAAAGATTTCGATAATCAAGCCGGAACTGGTTGTTTCTCTTGGCGCTACCGCGTCCGAGGAGCTTTTGGGGAGGCGGGTTGTCCTGGGCTCGGAGCACGGCACCCTTCAGGATTGCGAATACGCCGGCGTCAAGTTCAAGCTATTCGTTTCTTACCATCCGGCAGCAGCGCTGTACGGCGGGCAGACTAGGCTGAAACTGCAGGAGGACTTCAAGAAGCTCGGGAAACTCGCGGAAAAAATTTAATCGATATTTTTCAGGTCGATGACCCTTGCTTCCACGGATTTCAAAATTTCCGCCGGGATATCCCAAACGTTTTTCGCGTGTTCGATAACCGCCCTGTCGCTTGTCGCCACGACCCCGTAACGTCTCAGTTTCATGTCGACCCCGACAACAGCCTTGGCCGCGCCCCTCACGTCGGCGATTTTCATCACCTTTCTGAATTCGGAGGCAGTATCGCCGCTATGGCCAACCTGTTTGTCGAAGAGGACATCCATAGATTTCACACCCGAACTTTTGATGATGCTTACGATCAGAGGGATTGCTTTGGAAGTTACGTGAGATTTTCGATATTTCCCGAACACTGCCCTGAGGTCCCTGACATAACCATCGTCGCAGGCAACGACAACTTTCCCCATCAGAATGCTCTCCATAGTTATAAGCAGGTTATATCCGTCAACGCCCAATCTCTTCCCGCGCAACCCCGCAACCCCAACGGCCTTTCCAGAGTTCTTATCGATTTCTCTCGTGGAAAAAACGCACCTCGCCAGAAAGTGCCTGACCTCAAGTGGGAAGCGGTAGTGGTTCGTGACGAAGTTCAGCGCCGTCGTACGCGAATAGCCGCGGTTGAGCAAGAACCTGAGTTCCTGGACGGCACCCACAACTTCAGGCGGTGGCGTGACAGACATCCGCCACTACCCCAGATAAATCGCCGGTCTCAGAGGGATGCTGCCAACTGCCCTATTCTCCGGGTCGAACCTAGCTTGGTCGTCAGATATGAAGACCATCACCTGGAGGCCGAGCTGGTCTCTCATAAAGTCAGACGCCTCCTCGAGCACAGAGAACTCATCTATCTTTACGCCCTTTATCAGTTCAATCTTCTCCTCGGCCGTCTCCCTCAGGCTCGCCACCATCTGCTGCAGGAGCTTTGAGAGGTCGGCCTTGTGCAGCCGCAGCCCCAGCTCGCTCTCGACTCCCTTCAGAAGCGCGCCGAAGTCGAACTTCCCTCCGCGCACCTTTTCCATGACCTTCAGGTACGCCTTCCATTTCCAATCCTGCGCGACGTAGACGCACACCTTCGTCGGTTTCGCCTTGATGACCTTCTTTATCTTGGCGATGTCCTCGATCACCCTCGTGACGTAATCCTCCGAGAACTCCACGCCCCTGTCTATCTTTTTCTCCTCCACGGCGGGCCACTCGGTAGAAGATATGAAGTTGTCATTGCCCAGCCTCTCCCAGAGTTCCTCGCAAGTGTGCGGGGTGAACGGGGCGAGAAGCCTGAGCCAGACGTCAAGCACATTTTTCAAAGTCTTAGTCCTCGCCTCGGGGGTGCTCGCCCGCTTCATGTATCGCCTCACGTCCTGCATTATCATGAAGAACGAGTGCTGCACCGCCCTCCTCGTCTCGAACGCCTCCAGCGCCTCGGTCGCAGCCTTGACGTGGGTCTGGAGCCTGCTCAGCATCCAGCGCTCCGGCTGCCCCATTGCCGTCGCCCCCTCGCCCGGCATCGCGATTATCTCCTCCGCCAGAGAATAGAACCTATCCAGGCTCCTCTGCATTGCCTCGACCTCGGAGGTCTTCCAGTCCATGTCCTGCCAGGGCTCCGAGACGGACATCAGGTATATTCTCACGGTGTCCGCGCCGTACTTCTTCACCGCCTCGTTGATCGCGATGATGTTGCCCTTGGACGATGACATCTTCTGCCCCTCGAGTATCGCGATCCCGAAGCTGACGATGCCGCGCGGGCAGTACTTCGGCAGAAGCTGGGCGTGGTGGAAGATGTGGAAAGTCAGGTGGTTCGGGATGAGCTCGTTCGCCGAGACGCGGTAGTCGAGCGGGTACCAGTACTCGAACTCTTTCCTCATCTGCTCGAGCTTGCCCTTTTCGATGCCGGTGTCCGCGGAAATCTTTCCAGCGTCGCCCTTCGCATCGAACACGTAGTCGAAAACAGCGTCGTTCAGCGACCCGGCCTCCACGGTTTTCAGGATGTGCGAAATCGTGTAGTATGCCATGTAAATCGTCGAGTCGCTCAGAGATTCTATTATCCAGCCCGGGTCCCAGTGGGCTGGCGTCCCCATTCCGATCTTCCTCGTGCAGGGCCACTCGTGGAGCCAATCCATCGTGTGCTCGAACTGCGCCCTGCTCTCCGGCGGGATCAGCTTCATGCTGGCAAGGCACTTCTTCGCCTTGGATTTCCACGTCTCGTCCGCGTAGTTCAGGAACCACTGGTCCTCGACAATCTTGATCACGACGGGCGTCCCGCACCTGCAAGTGACAGGCCTCGATGCGAACTCGTACATCGTCGCGGCCTCCTTGTCGGCGAGCATCTCCTCCCGAACTGCTGTCTTCGCCTCCGAGACGGGCATGTCCTCGTATCCCTGGACCCACGAGCGCATCTTCCCCTTCGCGAACTCGTTGCGATAGACCTCGGCAGTCGCCTGCTCGAGCTTGTGGTCCGTCTGCCTCTTGATCCCCATCTTGTTCACGACGTCGATGGCGGGCGATTCACCGAAGCCCGGGACTTCTATGAGTGATATCGGCTCCAGCTTCATCACTTTCTGCGGGTCGATCCCGCTGTGGGCGAGCAAATCGACCTGCTGCTGGGCCTCGATCAATGCGATGTAGTCGTAAGGCGCGTGGGCCGGGACCGAGCCGACGACTCCCGTGGCGTTGTTCTCGTCGACGAAAACCGCCGGAAGGATCGGCACCTTCTTGTGAGTCAGCGGCACCTCGACCTCCTGGCTGAAGTCTATCTTGAAAGGCTTCGCTTCGCCGACATTGTATCCCTGCTGCCTGAGCTTTTCAATTGCCGGCTCGCTGACAACCCAGCTCTCGCCGTCCACCTGAACCGCGACGTAGTTCACGTTAGGGTTGAGCCACAGGTTCGTCACGCCGAAGACAGTCTCCGGGCGGAGAGTCGCCGCCGGGAGAACGTAGTCGCCAAGGCGGTACTTCAGCAGCGTGAACTCGACAGTTTCCACGCCTTCCCCCTCGAGTAGGTCGTGGTCTGTCACGGGGTTCCCGTCCGATGTGCACCACTTGACCGGGTGCTTCCCCTTCACTATCAGCCCCGCGTCCCATAGCTTGTGATACTGCCAGGTGATGAACTTGCTGTAGTGTGGGTCGACGGTTGTCAGCTCCCTGCGCCAGTCAATCGAGAATCCCAGCCACTCCATCCCCTTCCGATAGCTGAGGTCGCTCTCCCTCGCGAAGTAATTGGCGTAGAAGTGTGGGTTCTCAAAGTCCTTCAAAGACTCCTCCGGGATACCGTAGCGCTCGGTCAGAACATTTATGAATTTCGTGTCTCTCGATGCGACTCTCTTGGCCGCGCCGACTATCGGCGTTCCGGTGAAGTGGTAACCCATCGGGAAAAGGACGTTGAAGCCCTGCATTCGCTTGAATCTCGCAATGACATCGGGGATTGTGTACGTCCTTCCATGCCCGACATGACAAGGGCCCGAGACGTAAGGAAATGCAGCCGTGACGTACCACTTGGGCCTTTTATCAGGCTCGACCTCAAAAAGTTGGTCCTCGCGCCAAGCGTCCTGCCATTTCTTGTCGATATCCTGCCAGTTCACCATGAAATCCAAATCTCCTTCCGTTTCTTTCCTTTAGTATTTTCTATAAAACTCCGTGCTCGACGCACATATCAGTCGCCCGCTGGATCGCCTGGGCCAGGTTCTCCTTCTTCGGCCCGCCGCCCTGCCCGATGTTGGGCTTGCCACCGCCGCCACCGCCAAGAACTCTCGCAGCCTCGGCAGCCACCTCGCCGCAGTCCAGCCCCGTCTTCGCAGCCACCTCGCCCGCCATCACCACAACCTTCGCAAGGTCGTCGCTCGCGCCGAGTATCGCTACGAGCCTCGGGTCGTCCTTGATGACGCTCTCGCCTATCTTCACTAGCTCGTCCGGCTTCGCACCCTCGACCTCCGTGCTCACGATCTTGATCTTCCCGAACTCCTTCACCATCGATTTCAGCTCAATTAGCATGTGCTTCGCGACCCTCGCCTGCATCCTCTCTATCTCCTTCCTCGCCTCCCTCCACGACTCGTAGAGCTGCTGCGTCGCTGGAACCACCTTGTCCACCGGCACCCTCAGAATCCCAGCCGAGTGCGCGATCTGGCTCTCCTGCTCCTGCACGAACTGGAGTGCGGCGTCGCCGGTCGCGAACTCGATCCTCTCAATCCCATCTTGGATCCTCTCGGTCCTGATTATCTTGATGAGGCCGACCTCGCCTGTCCTCGTGTAGTGTGTCCCCGCGCAAGCCTGTGTGTTCCAGCCCTCTATGTCGACCACGCGAACCTTCTTGCCGGGCACGACGCCGCCCTGGTACAGGTCGAATCCGTACTTCCCCTCCGCCTCGTTCCTTTCCATCCAGACTGCCTTCACAGGCCTGTCCTCCCGAACAACATCGTTGGCCAGCCGCTCTATCCTCTTGATTTCGTCGATCCCCATTCTCCTGAAGTGCGAGATGTCTAGGCGGGTCCTGTCGACGCCCTTCTGCGCGCCTTGCTGCCAGACGTGGTCGCCGAGAACTCTCCTAATCGCGCCGAGAAGGATGTGCGTCCCAGTGTGGTGTGTCATCAGGGAACTCCTCCTCACCCAGTCAAGCCGCCCGGTCACCGTCTGCCCCGGCCTGAACTCGTTTGGCTTCACCTGATGAAGGATGACATCACCTGCCTTCACGACCTTCTTCACCTGCGCCTTCGACTTTTTCGTTTCCATCTCGCCGACGTCCGACGGCTGGCCGCCGCCCTCAGGGTAGAATGCCGTCTTGTTTAGAACGACGTAATCTCCGATCGATTTCAAAACCCTCGCCCTGAACTCGCGAGCGTACGGGTCGGTGTAATGGATCGGCTTCGTCGCCGGCAGGTCCTTCAGCGCCTCGATTGGGAGCGGCGAAACTTCCGTCGGGACGTGCCTCGGCTTGCTGTGGGACTTTGCGACCTTGATGTAGAAGTCCTCCGGGACCTCGACCTTCACGCCTGCCCTCTCCGCGACCTCCTTCACGGTCTCGGGCGGCAACCCATGGCTGTCGTAAAGTTGGATGAGGCTGTTCACGGGGAGCACGCCCTCCTTGGTGAAGAGGTCCTTGGCCACGCGCTCGACGAGCCTCGACCCCCGCGCAATCGACTCCGAGTATCTCTTCTCCTCCTCAGCGACGACCTTTGTTATGTAGTCGTACTTCGCCGCGATGTCTGGGAACTGCCTTTCAAGAGTTTTGATCGCGAAGCCTATCAGTTCAGAAAGCGGCCTGTTGATGCCGAGATCCTTCATCATCCTGAGCGTGCGCCTCAAGACCAGCCTCGCCAGGTAGCCTTCGCGTACGTTGCTCGGCGTTATCCCGTCCGCGAGCATGAATGAAAGGCACCTCAGGTGGTCGGCTATCGCGTAGAGGTTCTCGAGAGGCGTCAGCAGCCTGTTCAGCTCGGAGATGTCCATCCCGACCCTCTTCGCGACATTCGTGCGCAGGATGTTCATGTCTCGTCCGCTGTCGATGTCGATCACTCCCGCGAGCTTCGAGTTCTCGCGGAGTATCTCATTCGGAGGCATCTGCACTTTACACAGCTCGTGCAGGTAGTTGATGATCTGGCCAAGCACTGGCTCGTAGCTCGTCGGCGTCCCCTGTGATAGCCAGACTAGGCGCTCCATTCCGTAACCGGTGTCAACGATATCCAGCGGCAAGGGCTTGTACTTCCCTCCCTCCCCATCGTAATGCATGAACACCAGCGTCGCCACCTCGAGTCCGCGAACGTTCACCTCAAAGTCCTCGCCAGCGTTTCCCCCGCCCTCCCAGTAGTCCTGGATGTACGTGATCTCGGCGGGCTTTATCCCGACCTTCCTCGTGAGGAACTCGTGGCAGAGCTCGACTGTCTCGTCATTCCAGTATATCTTTTTCTTGTCGTTGAACGCGTGGTGCCCGCCCATGAAGAAAAGTGTGAAGTGGCGACCCGACCTCCCGACGTTGTCTATGTCCTTGAGACGGATGCTCGGCTGGCTGATCACGAGGGGGTTCGCGGGCGGCGGGACCTGGCCGCTCGTCACCCACGGCTGGAAGTCGGCAATCGATGCAATCGTGAGAAAAATATCGTCGCGCCAGCGGGCCACGACCGGGTATCGTTTTATCGCCTTGTGCTTCTTTCGCTCGAAGAAATCAAGGAAAGTCTTCTCCATCTTCTGGAGTGAGAATCTCTGTTTTGTCGGAGGTTTTCCTATGAAAGTGTACTCTTCGCAGGGGGTGTCGCCGCATGTCTTCTTATCCGGGTTGAGCGTCCAGAAAGTTCGACCGCATCCGCTGCACTGCTTGCGGACGAAACCCTTCTGCTTGAAAAGCTCTACTTCGTATATATCGCTCACTATCTCGCCAAGTGAAATAACATTGCCGGAGTTAAAAAGTTGTTTTCAGAATTCCTTAATCAGCCGAACAGCGCGCCAAGACCGGCCAAGGCTTCCTCTTCCTTCTTCTCTTCCCTGGCTTCTTCCTTCTTCTCTTCCTTCTTGCCCTCGGCCTTCGCCGGAGCAGCGGCAGGCGCAGCGGCCGGTGCGGCCACAGCGACGGCAGCCGTCTTCACGGCGTCGTCAATGTTCACTCCTTCGAGAGAAGCCACGAGTGCCTTCACCCTGGCCTCGTCAACGGCAATTCCGGCAGCCGAGATGACCTTCTTCAGGTTGTCCTCGTTCACCGGTTGCTTTGCGTTGTGCAGCAAGAGTGCTGCGTGTATGTACTCCATCAGTATCCCCTTTGTTTTAGTTCACGACCAATATAAATCATTTCGGTCACCGTTTTTTACCCGAAAAGTGCCCCCAGTCCGCCGATGGCCTCCTCTTCCTTCTTTTCATCCGGCTTTTCCTCCGCCTTCGCCTTCTCCTCCGCGGGTGCAGCGGCTGGCGCAGGTGCGGGCGCCGCAGCCGCAGCGGCCCCGATCGTCTCCTTGAGCTTTGCGCTCAACGCCTGCTCGTTCTTCGCTCCGATTACTCTTGCCAAGGCGAGCATCTCCGATTGTGCGATCGAAAGCAGCTCAGGCATCACGCCCTTGACAGTGACGCGCGCGTTTATCGCCAAGTTCTTGCTGAAGAAAGTTGCCTGTGACAAGAACAGGCCGACGTTAGATTTTGTCGGGTATGTTATGTTGAACGCTAAGTTGAAAGCGCTCGAGCCGGCGCCCTGGACTTCTGCCAGAACCTGTTTCTCGTCTATGCTCAGCACGCTGGCAGTGAATAGAAGCCCGTCCTCGAAAGCCGCGCGGAGCTTCAACCCGAGCTCGAGCGGCATTATGCCGAACTTTGCGAGCGTGTCCGAGATCTCCTTTGTTATGACATCGCCCTCCTTGACTATTTTGTGGTCCTCCAGGACGACGACCTTCCCCGCCTGAATCCTGGCCTTGAGGCCGACGCGCTGCAGCTCGCCGACAGCAGGGCCCGGCGGTAGGTCAGTGTCGCCCGCCGGGATGACGATGTCTCTCGGGGATTTCGACCCGGGCCTGGCGGAGGCGTTGACCTTGTTTTCTTTCAGGAACTTGTTCAGCTTGAACGGGTTGATCTTCGAAAGGATCACGCCCGACTGCCCACGGATCTGTCCCTTGAGCTCCACGAGTTTCGGGTTGTTCTCTGCGGCCCTGTCGAAGATTATGTCGAGAAGTGTGTTTTTTGTGACGATGATCGATGCCTGGTCCCTGAGCTTCTGTCTTATCTGCTGGAACTGCCGCGCGGGCAGCTCAGACATGTCGACTATCCCGATCACTGGATATTGCTTGATCTGCTCAGTGAGATCGTCAACAGTTTCCTTCTTCCAGTTCGCGACGTGGGAAGTTCTCGCAGCCATCATTCCGTGACCACCAGCTTGACCGGCTTGCCCATCGAGCTCTTTAAGTAAGCGGCCCTCACGTTCCCGCCTATCGAGCTTACTTTCCTCTCGACCTCTTCGAAGATTGTGACAACGTTATCCGCGAGCTGCTCGTTAGTCATCGATTCCTTCCCGATCCTTGCGTTAAGTCCGAGTTGCGCGCGAGATGAAATTCTGATGGTCTTTCTCATCTTTTCGATAAGAGGCGCCGGGTTTGCCGTCGGTGGGAGAGGCTTCGGCATCTTTGCGCGCGGACCCAGCACGGGCCCGAGAGTTTTACCTATCATTACCATGAAATCGGTCTGTGCCAATGTCAGGTCGAACTCGTTCGCCAGCTTCTTGATCGCCTTCTTGTTGCCCTCGAGTTCCGCGACATCTTCCTTGTTCATGACCTTGTCCGCGCCAGCGTTCTTCGCTAGGCGGGCTAGTTCACCGTCCCCGAGTACCAGGATCTTCTTCGGGTCACCAACGCCATGAGGTACGACGACGTCAAGGGAGAACTTGCTTTCGGGCTTTTTCAGGTCGAGCCCGCTCATCGTAATCGAGATGTCGACGCTCTGCTCGAACTTTTTCTTCTCGCTCTGCTCCCGCATCTGCTTGATTCCCTGCATCACGGCTTCCCTTGTGAGTGGCATTATTTCTTGCCCTCCGCTTTCTTCTCTTCCCTCCTGCCTTCAGCCTTCTCAGGGGCTTTCTCGACAGCCTTTTCCTTGCCGCCCTTCTCTTTACCCTTTTCCTCGGCAGCCGGCTTTGCCTCGGCCTTCTTCTCGCCGGCGGCCTCGGCGGGCTTGGCCTCGGCAGGCGCGGCGGCCGCAGCGGCAGCCTTCGCCTCCTCGAGCTTCTTCTCTTCCTCGGCCTTCTTCTCGGCGGCTATCCTCTTCTCCTCCTTGAGCTTCTCGAAGAGCTTCGTCTGCTCCTTCTCGAGCGCCTCCAGCTCCTCCTTTGAGATTTTGCCTTCGAAAATCATGTCGTACGTTCCACTGTCAATCTCCTTCTGGACCTCCCGCGGATCCCTGCCCTCGACAGTGATGCCCATGACGACGCAGGTCCCGATGACCTCCTTGACGGCCGCCTTGATTGTTTTCGCAAAAGTTCCCGGCAGCTTCATCTTGGCGATTTCAATAGCCTTGTAAAGCGGAAGGTTCCCGACGAGCTCGGTGCCCGGGGTCTTCGCAGCCTTCTCAATGCCGAGCTGCTTCTTCACGAGCGCAGATGTCGGCGGCGTCCCCACCTCGACCTCGAACTTCTTGGTCGCGCCGTCCACGATTAGAGTGACAGGGACTTTCATCCCCTGGAAAGATGCGGTCTTCTCGTTGATCTTGGCCACCACCTGCCCGACGTTGACGCCGAGCGGTCCGAGAGCCGGACCTAGCGGTGGCCCAGCCGATGCCTTGCCTCCGTCCACTAGCAGTTTTATCTTCGAGCCCATTCTATCTTTCTCCTATTGCACTACCTCAAAAATGAGCATTAGGCGTTAAAAAGGGTGTGTGGCAGAGGGTTTCCTCAAACTACTTCGAGTTTGCCGTATATCCCAGAGCTCACGTACGTCTCGTCGCGGAATGCCCTCGCGTACCCGTTGGTTATCTTGATCTTGGCGCCGACCTTCACCTTCTCTATGTCCGCGTCCCAGACCGAGACCTTTATCTTCCCACTCTCGTCCTTGCCAATCGCCGTCATCACTCTGCCTTCCTTGCCGTCTCTGCGAGTGTAGTTCCTCGGTTCCTCGGTTTCCACGATGTTGAGCTCGACGTCTATCTTGCGGGCCCCAGGGTTGATTTCACTAACTTTCATTTCTTCTTCTCCTCCTTCTTTTGTATCACCTTGACCGCGTCTCCGCGAACGGTGACAGGAATCGGGACCGTGGCCTCGAAGAGCTCCACGGTGATCTCCTCTTTGGACTCGTCGATCCTTATGATTTTTGCGCGCTCGCCCCTGAACGGCCCTGAGATAAGTTCAACGATGTCGTCCTCCTCCATGCCGGTGATCGAAGGCCTCGGTGTCAGGAATCCCTCGAGCTGCTCTATCGGGACCTCCCCGCCGACCAGACCCTTCGCGTGCTTGACACCCGACCTCACCCTCTCGACGACCGACTTCCCGCCGAGAACCTCGACGAAAACGTAACCGTTGATGTCCGGAGGCGCGAGCACAGCCACGACGCCGAGGTTGAAGTTCTTCGCCCTGGCGTTTATCATGTCCGCGGCGTTCTTCTCCTGGCCGACGGTAGTCCTGATCGCGAATATCTGCGGCTTGGGCGCTTCCTCGATCGGTTTCTCTTCCATCAGACCAGCCTTGAAAACTGGGTGAAATAGCTGATTAGCATTATGACGAAACCGATGGCTCCGATCAACAATATTCCAAGCCCGGAGATCTTCACGACCTGCATGTACTCGTCCTTCTCAGGTTTCTTCGCCACTTGGAAAAGGCGCTTGCAGTTCTGCAGGAATTCTCTCATCAGACTTGCTCCAAACCCAAATCAATGTTCTGGATCTTGCGCTGGGGCTTCTCCGACGGCCCGACGGCGTACGGCGAGTGGACGCCCGACAGTATCACCATGACGCGGATTGTGTTCTTCATGTCCTCGGATATCTGGGCGCCCCACTTCACGTTTGCCTCCGGGTTTAGGGCCTCCGTGACCTTCGACACAATCCTCCCGGCTTCCGTCAGCGTCAGGTCGGGGCTTCCTATGATGTTGACCAGGGCGCCTCTCGAGTCCGTGACGTCGACGTCAAGCAGCGGGTTGTTGAGCGCATCCTGCACGGCCTCGTCAGCCCTGTTTGGCGAGTCCGATTCTCCTATTCCGACCGCAGCGACGCCGCTGTTCTGCAGGACCGTTTTCACGTCCGCGAAGTCGCAGTTGACCAAGCCTGGCTTGGTTATCACTTCGGTCACTCCCTTGACCGCGTCTGTGAGGACGGTGTCCGCGAATTCGAACGCCGCGCCAAGCGGAAGGTCCGGGGCGAGTTGTATGAGCTTGTCATTCGGGATGACCACGACGCTGTCCGTGACGTTCTTCAACTTTTCGAGCCCCTGCTCCGCGTTCGTCTTCCTCCTGGCTCCCTCCACGGTGAAGGGAAGCGTCACAACACCCACCGTCAGGGCCCCGAGCTTCCTTGAGATCTCGGCGACTATTGGCGCCGCCCCCGTCCCAGTGCCACCGCCAAGCCCGCAAGTGATGAGTACCATGTCCGCGCCGTAGAGGTGGTCCTTGATCGTGGCGTCGTCCTCCCTTGCCGCCGCGTCACCCTTTTCCGGGTTGTTTCCGGCGCCAAGGCCACCGGTCACATCGCGGCCGATCAGGACTTTCCTGTCGCATGCCGTGTAAATGAGATCCTGAGCATCTGTGTTGACAGCTATCGTCTCCGCACCCTCGATTCCGACCTTCATCATCCTGGACAGCGTGTTGCATCCGGCCCCGCCGACTCCCACCACCATTATCCTGGCCTTTGCCTGGCGCAGGATCTGTTCGAGTTCCTCGTTTGTGGTGCCCTTGGGGGCCTCTGAAGATTTCGCCCTCTGCTTGGGCGACGCTATCCCGGGTTTTAACATGAACCCTGTTTTTGGACTGAAAGTTTCGTCTGGCAACCTAACACCTGCGTTTTGAGTTTACCAACCATTGATTTAAAGTTTATCCAAGGCCCCCGGCCCGGACCACCTCAAGCCCGAGCTTTTCCGAGATTATTTTGCACGTTTCCCTCTGGTCGGCGGTCGCCCCCTTCCTGTCGAGGAGCAGGACTTCCACTTTCCCCGCCGTCCTCGCGATTGCTTTCTCAATGAGGGCCTCGTTCGTCGCCGCGTATTTGGGGATTATGTGGCCGGTGCCGATGTCTGTCTTCAGGACGACTTCAGTGTGGAGTGGAGCGTAGTGGATCCCACCTATCGCCAGCGCCCGCCTGCAGTCGGTCCCGCCCTCGGCAGCGACCATTATCGCGCTCGCGGCAGCCTCGCCGGCCTTTCTGTCTTCCCACTGCTCGGGCAGGCTCCCGATCTCGACGAATGTCACGGGAACGTTGAAATGGGTCGGTCCGTGATGAGTGGCCTCGAGAGAGACCTGGTAATCTGGCGCGAACTCGTCTTGCAAAGCCGCAAGTTCCTTGAGGGCGGCTTTTATCGTCGGAGGCGATGAGATTGCAAGTTCGCCATTGTCCAAGAATCCGGGGGCGTGGACAGTCAGAGACTGCCGCCCCGACTCGCTGGCGTGCCTCGACGCCACGATTATCTCCTCTGCTTTGGCGGGGAGCTCGAGAAGCTTCGTAGTTTCTCCCTCTATATTCAGGAGAGTGATGTCGCCCCTCGCGTAGGCGTTCTTCTGGGACGGGGATCTTTCGAATTCGTGGTTTTCAATGAGCCTTTCCGCGATGTTCCGCGCTGCGAGGTCCTTCATGGATGCCAAGATCAGCTTCATTGTTCCATTCCTTCAAATAGATTCCACCGCGTTTCGTATAAAAACAGATTTGAAATAACACACAACAGAAAACGTTTATTAACCTCGCGCAAATCTTCCTTCGGTAGAATGAAAGTCCTCATTCAGGGACTTGGCGAGGTTCCAGCCACCGTCGAGTACGCAATTGAAAAGGAGAAGGCGGACGTCTCGTATATCCTGTGCTCCAAATACCAGATGAACAATATCGCTTCGAGCGCCGGGTACAAGCAGCCGAGCCAGGTCGTGATCGAAAGTGTCGCGAAAAAGGTCGGCACGAAGATAGTCTGGAAGATTTGTGACATTTTTGATGTCAAGTCGATAGAGAACGCGATCGCGGAGATTTTCAAGAAGGTCAAGCCGAAGGACGAGGTCGTCGTGAACTACACGGGCGGCGCGGCGAGCGTCAAGCTCCTGATGGGACTGGGTGCCATGCTCGTCCAGACGAAGTCGCAAGTCAGGCTCGTCTACGCGCTCAGGTACAAGGCAGGGACAGAGGTCTACCTCGATCAGACGGAGGACCTGAAGGACATTTTCAAGAGGCTGCGCAAGATCAAGTGAATTTCAGTGGTGGGCCCGAAGGGATTCGAACCCTTGACCACCCGGTTATGAGCTTCGTCCGGTTTTCGCCGTCGGACGCTCTAACCTAGCTGAGCTACGGGCCCTATCGGTTCTATGTTGCCTGCTCTAAAATACGTTTTTGAACGGGTGTAATACCATTTGTAAAGCTTACCGTTCGATTTTTTTACGTTGGCCTTCAGTGGCGAAAATTCAACGCCCAGAAATTTACGGCTCAATACAATTACTTGGTTGAGAAAACGTCTATCTTTCTGGACTATTGTTACACACGATCCAGCAACATGTCCATCAGAATCTATTAGGCCGCGCAAGAACTGTTCGAAAAAATCTCGTTTCCACACTACTAAAGGAACTTTGAGTTTGCCATATTTGAGATCTATTGGGACGCCCAAACTGACAAAATACGCGTAAATAACTACGCTATCTACTCTCAACTCTAGCCAACTTTTATGTTCACGCTCTTGATTATCTTTGGAAAATACAAAAAATTCTTCGCAAAAATGCTCGAAATATGTTTGGCTTGCGCTTTACCCTCAGTTGAGTTTGGTGCGTAGATTGAGAGCGTATATCTGGCACCGCCACATTTTCTTGGCTGCGGCGTTTTCAAACATCCGTCTCCACAAAGAACACCTAACAAATATGCAATGTCTCGCGTAACAGAAGGGACGGATATTTTGTTTTTTGATCTTTTAACGACGAATTTGTTATAATCGTCAAGTCTATACTCGATATTCCATTCATTAAGTAAGTTTATCACATCGTTTTGGTGTTGACTTTGCATATTACCAAGATGAGTTTTTACGTTGGGTTTAAGCAAGTTTCAGGGAGGAGTCACCGAAAGTATTCTTAAAAGCCGCGGGTGACGATTAGATTTGGTGGAAATTTGCATGTGAAAATTCTCACTCACGGCGACGCCGACGGCATCTGTTCCGCGGCAATCGCGAAATCCAGGTTCCCGGAAGCGGACATCTGGTTCACGAGGCCCGTCAACCTCCTGCGTGACCTGAACGAGATAGAGATCGGCACGATGGTCCTGATCTGCGACATCGCGATAAGCGAGTCCCACAAGGACAATATTTTCAAGAGGATCAGGGAACTCGCCCAGAAGGACGAGGTCGTCTACATCGACCACCACCCGCTCCCAGACCACACTCTGAAGAAGGACATTCCGGCCACGCAGATTGCGATCGAGAGCGGCGTCAGCTCATCCGAGTTGACTTTCAGGCTTCTCATCAGGGACGCAAAGTCCGACCTCGACAGGGTCGCCCTCTGGGGCGCGATAGCAGACTACTGCGAGAACACCGACTTCGTCCACGTGGGGATGGACAAGTACGACAGGAGGACGATATACCTCGAGGCGGGGCTTCTCAGCCAGGCGCTTGGCGAGGCGGCCGGCGACTACAACTACAAGCGGGACGTCGTGGTCGCGCTTGCGAAGTGCATCCCGCCTAGCGAGATCCCTGAAATCGTCGATAACGCGCTGAAGGCGACGAAGCGCGAGTGGGAGGTCTACTCATATGTGAAGTCGCACGTGAAGATGGATGGCAACCTAGCGATAATGTACGACCTGCCTTCGGGCAGCCTCGGGAAGGCGGCGCTCTACGCGATGGGGATAACCGGCGCGGACATCGGGATATGCACGCGCAGGGACGAGGACGAGATCGACGTCAGCATAAGGCGCAAGGCCGACATCCGCGTCGACCTCAACGACATGCTCAGGCACATCACGGCGAGGATAGGCGGCTCGGGAGGAGGCCACGTCGGTGCGGCGGGCGCGACGATCCCGGCGGCGATTTTCGAGAATTTCATAGACATGGTGAAGAAGGAAGTCTCGCCGATTTTCTTGAGGAGACCCGATGAAAGGGCCTAGCTCAGCAGGTCTATCTTCATCCCGACTTTCATTTTGATTGCTTTCTTGTAGACGACCCAGTCTGTGGCGATGTCCTGCACTGCGAGCCCCGTGGAATCAAAGACCGTCACCTCGTTCTTCGAAGTTCGACCGGATTTCTTGCCGGTGACGATTTCCCCGAGGTCGCAGTATATGTCTGCGCGCGCGATCTCCCCCTGCGCGAGCGGGACGTTGACCTCGCCGCTGTGTATCGCCTGCTGGATGTCGTCGACAACGACCTTGGCGCGCTGCAGGATCTTTGGGTCGAGCTCCTGCTTTCCCGGTGCGTCCGCTCCGATCGCGTTTATGTGCGTGCCCTTCGAGATCCATTCGTCCATCACGAGCGGTTTCCTGGAAGGCGTTGTCGTCACGACTATGTCGGCGCCGTTCACGGTTTTTTCCGTGCTGTCGTAAACGTCGATCTTGACGCCGATCTCCTTCCCCATCTCCTTCGCGTACCGTTCGGCGTTTTTTCTTGAAATGTCTTCGACTCGGATTTCCTCCGCTTCGAAGAGGCTCTTGATAGCGATGAGCTGGGTCCTCGCCTGGATGCCCGCGCCGACGAACGCCAGGATTTTGGAGTTCTTCCTCGCGAGGTACTTCGCGGCGACGGCCCCGGCGGCGCCCGTGCGGAAGTTCGTGATCGCTGTGCCGTCCATTATCGCCAGCGGCATCCCCGTTTTAGGGTCGAGCAGGATTATCGTGGCCATTACTGTGGGCAGCCCGAATTTTTTCGGGTTGTTTGGGTGGGCGTTCACTATCTTCACTCCCGCCGCGTCCAGATTCTCGAGGTAGGCCGGCATCACGCGGAAGTCGCCGTGGTACTTTTCGAAGAAGACGTATGATTTCGGTGGCATCTGCGTCTTGCCAAACCCCTTGGCGCGGAAGGCCTCCTCCACCGCGTGAATCGCCTCCTTCATGGACAGGAGGTTTTCTACTTCTCTCCTGCGCAGGAACAGAACCTTCAACCCACCACCATGATTACTTTGTTTTGCGTCGGTTTATGTTTTTCCTTTCAAAAAAATGGCGCCGGGGAGAGGACTCGAACCTCTGACCTCCTGGTCGCTGCTCACAAGCGCGTCGTACCTTCTGTTGAGGTTCGTTCATCATCCGCGCTTGGTTTTAACAGCCAGGCACGCTACCTACTGCGCCATCGAGCCGCTTTCGCGGTACCCCGGCGCATCCGGCGCCAAAGGATAATCCAATCTTTTCCATATAAGGCATTTCGGCAAACGAGGTCGCCGGCGCGAAAATTGTGGTGGTGCGGGCCCGCTGGGATTTGAACCCGGATTTCTCCCTGTCTGCCATTGACAGGGTTAGCGGGGGAGTAGACTATACTGGTTGTCTTACGGGCCCACCTCGCTGAAAATTTTTTAGGCGAGCTTAACAGAAGTTTACTCAGCGGGGGAGTAGACCGTCCCGTGGGTTGTCATACGGGATTTTTTATTTCATTCGATCTAGTGTTCACGATATTTCTCGCCGCTCATTTGCGCGGAGGCCGCTTATAAATAGAGAAAAATCACTTTTTCAGCGCGTCTAGCCCTCTGAGCATTCTCTCAAAAGAAGTTTGGAGATTTTTTTCGTTATCGAACTTTGCCAACTTTTTCAGATTCGCCCGCTCGACAAAAGATAATTTTTTGGCAGTTTTGACCATCAAAAGCAAGGCGCGCGAGATGTTGTCGACGATTGTGATGTCGGCCGCTCGCGCGGTCCTCGACATCGGGTTCAAGTCTATCGCGATGACAAGCTTGCCCGACTTCTTGAGCGCCTCCGTCCTGTCGCCGTCTTCGAGCGGCACGAGAACCACGTCTGCTTTAGCGATCCCGCGGCTGTCGACCTTCCGCCTGTCGCTTTGGATCTCTTTTATCCTCACAGAAAATTTCTTTTCAGCGCCGAGGACCTCCCGCGCCCCGTGCTTTTTCAACCATCGGGATATCCTCTTCTCCCTCGCGCTCGAGCCGTGGAACAGATTTACTTCCAGCTTCGAATTAGTTATTTTGCAAAGTTCGACGACCTCTCCAGGGACGAGCGCCGCGACGTTCCCGTTCACCGATATCACGGGGTTCTTCGCGAGCAAGAGCGACGCCACCGCAGCATCGATTGCCTCCTTGGCGGCAGCGCTCGTTTTCTCCCCCAGCAGGTAGTCGAAAGCCTCACCTCTTCCGTGCGCAGCCAGCCCCTCGGGGATTACCAGCCCCGTCTTGAAACCCTCGGAAATCCTCTCCCTCAGACGAAGGGACTCCGCCCTGGGGTGCTTTTGTGATATTTCACTCATCGTAGAACCGATTTCCCCCCAACCCAAAAGCTTTTTCATACCAATCTGTTTTTTTATCTGGTAGGAATGAGCGATAAAGACATCATCTGGCCTATCATGGCCTTGGCAGCGGCGGTAGTTGCTCTAGGGGTATCCATCTATTCCAGCCCCTTGGTCATGGGAGTTGCGATACCTACTCTTCTGGTGTCAATAGCCGTCGTGCGCCAGTACCTCGAAAGGATAAAGATACGGGAGGAGGACATCCCCCTCGAGGATTTCTCATGGTGGGCCGACGTGGGCGAGCCAGCGGGGACCCTATTGAGCCTGAAGCCCGGTGAAGAGGTGATGGCCACCCAAGTGGTCGCCAGCGATTTCAAGAACCTATCGAGGAACGCCGACCTTCTAAGCAGCAGACTTAGGCTTCTTGTCGGGCGGAGGGAGTTCATAAACTTCAGCCCGGATTTCACCAACGACTCTTGGAAGGTCGCGCATTCGCTCGCCGATCTTGCGAGATCGATCGAGACGAGTGGAATGATAGAGTCGGAGCTTTACAAGACCATAGAGCAGCACGCGGCGCGCTTCGACAGGATGGCGAACAAGCTTTTCGAGTACGAGAAGGACAAGTCGGAGACCATTCACATATACATAGACCCGCTACGCAGGGCATCCGAGAAACTCTCCCGCGATCTGAGGAAAGCGGCTTCGAACCTCTACAAATTCGAGAAGCGGAAATCTCCGTGATGGTTCATGCCAAAGCCGCACGTCAACCTAGTTTTCATAGGGCACGTTGACCACGGCAAGTCCACGCTTGTGGGCAGGATACTCGTCGAGATGGGGATGGTCAGGGAGGAGGACATCCGCAAGTTCGAGGCGATGGGAGACAAGGGGAAGACGTTCAAGTTCGCGTGGGTCATGGACCGCGAGAAGGAGGAGCGTGAGAGGGGGCTCACGATCGACATCGCATACCAGAAGCTCGAGACCCAGAAGAACTTCATAACTATCATCGACGCGCCGGGGCACCGCGACTTCGTCAAGAACATGATCACAGGCGCTAGCCAGGCGGACGCCGCGGTCCTTGTCGTGGCGGCCGACGACGGCATAATGCCGCAGACCCGCGAGCATGCGGCGTTGTCGTTCACTCTTGGAGTTGATCAGTTGATCATCGCGATCAACAAGATGGACACCGTCGACTTCAAGCAGGATGTTTACAACAAGATAAAGGGTGAACTCTCTGCCCTCCTGACTGGGATAGGATACAGAAATGTTGAAAAGTTCCCGTTCGTCCCGATTTCCGCTTTTCACGGAGTGAACATCTCGAAGACTAGCACGAATCTGCAATGGTACAAGGGCCTGACTTTGATTCAGGCGATGGAAGGCCTGATGGAGCCGGAGAAACCGATCAACAAGCCACTCAGGATTCCGATACAGGATATTTTTTCCGTGACCGGGATCGGCACGGTCCCGATAGGCCGCGTCGAAACTGGTGTTGTGAAAGTTGGTGACACCCTGATTTTCGAGCCAGCCGGGGTGAAAGGCGAGGTGAAGTCGATAGAGATGCACCACGAGCAAATTCAGAAGGCGGTCCCCGGCGACAACATAGGTTTCAACGTGAGGGGAGTGAACCGAGAACAGCTGAGGAGAGGGGACGTCGCGGGACACGCGGACAAGCCCCCGAACGTAGCGACCGAGTTCACGGCCAAGATAGTCGTGCTGGCGACGCCGACTGATATAACCGCCGGTTTCACGCCTCTTTTTCACTGCCATGCGGCTCACGAGCCCGGGAAGATTTTGGAAATAGTACAGAAGATCGACCCGAAGACAGGAGGCGTCACGGAGGAAAAGCCGAGCAGCCTCAAGAAGGGTGACGCCGGGGTCATCAGGGTTTCCTTGCTGAAACCAATGGTCCTGGAGAAGGCGAGTGATGTTTCTGAGCTCAGCAGATTCGCGGTGAGGCACGGTGGACAGACGGTCGCAGCCGGGATTTGTGTCGACACAGTTTCGCTGAAGCGCAGTTAAAAAAATCGATTATGCTTTCGGCTCTTTTGATTTTGGCCTGAGTCCATGGTACCCGCATTTCCTGCACTTCTCTGCACGCCAAGGATTCTTGGCGTTGCACCTCATGCAGACCTTCAGATGGAAGAGCCTCTGTTCGGCGACATCAAACTTTGCCATCGATTATCGTCTCCGCACTTCCCTAAATACCTCTGGTAGTTTAAGTATGACGTCCGATGCAATGAATTCGTAACCCTTCTCCCCGAGGCAAAGGTCGCCCGCGCGCCCGCAGACCCATGCGCCTGCAGTCGCAGCCTTGAATGGGTCGGCGCCCTGCGCCAGAAAAGTCCCGACAATCCCAGTCAACACGTCCCCAGTCCCGCCTACAGTCATGCCCGGGTTTCCTGTGTGGTTTAGTTTCGTACGAGTCGGCGAAGCGATCACGTCCACGTGAGATTTCAAGAGCACGGTACAGCCTATTTTTTTGGCGAAATCTTTCACAATCCTCACCCTCGCATCGAGTCCCGACGGCAGCGTGATCCCAGAAAGCGTCCTGAACTCCCCGCCGTGCGGCGTCAAGACCCAGGGCATCCCCTTCACGACTTCTATTTTTTTAGACAAGGCTTTCAGCGCATCGGCATCGAACAGCGCGGGTTTTCTCAGCTTTCTCAGCTCGCCAGCGATCCTCAGAACAGCCTTTTCGGTTGCCGGATTTTCCCCAAGCCCCGGACCGACCACCACGGCATTCGCTTTTTCGATCTTTGCGATGACATCGCCCAGCGCCGACGGTTCCAAGTCCTCACATTTCAGCTTGATCGTGGTGATGTCCGGCGAAATTGAGTTCATGACCCAGGCCGCCTTTTCGGGCGCCGCTATCGTGGCCAGGTCAATACCAGACCTCAGCGCCGCCAGCGCGGAAAGCACAGGCGCCCCCACATATCTCGAGCCCCCCCCGATGATCAAAAGCCGGCCGTAGTCCCCTTTGTGGGTATCGGACCTCCTTTTAGGCAAAATTTCCAACACATCCATCTTGCAAGCGCTTTTTTCACCCATTTCTCTCAAAATCAGTTGCAGGGCAAGGAATAAAACTTCAACTGTTCATTTTCTTCTATGCGCAAACAGAAGATTACGAAGACGTCAAAATGGAACGGGGTAGGCCCGAAAGTAGTGGTGGATATCCCCGGCCCCCGTGCGAAAAAGATAGTCGAGCGCGACAGCAAGGTGATGTCCCCCTCCTACACGCGCGCGGAGGCGATAGTTGCCAGCGATGGCTGGGGCTGCTACGTGCGCGACGTCGACGGGAACGTCCTGCTTGACCTTTCCTCCGGGATGTTCGTCCTGAACTACGGTTATTCACACCCGCGCCTGATCACGGCGGTCGAGCGCCAGATGAAGAAGCTCACTCACTTCGCTGGTACTGACTTTTACTACGAGTCGCAGGTCGAGCTCGCGGAGAGGCTCACAAAGATCACACCGGGAAACTTTTCGAAGAGGGTCTACTTCGGAAACAGCGGGGCCGAGTCGGTGGAGGCGGCGTTCAAGTGCGCGAGATGGCACACGCGCCGGCCGCGGATAATCTCTTACACCGGCGCATTCCACGGGAGGACATTCGGCGCCATGAGCCTTTCGTCCGCGAACGTCCTTCACCACAGGAACTTCTCGCCATTGGTGCCGGGCGTCAGCTTCATGCCCTATCCATACTGTTACCGCTGCCCGTTCGGCAAGGAGTGCCCTGACTGCGGCTTTGCGTGCATAGACTTCATTAGGGACCAGCTCAGGAAGGTCGTCCCTCCGGAGGAAGTGGCGGCAGTCATAACCGAGCCCATCCAGGGAACTTCGGGATACATCGTCCCGCCCGACGGATATTTCAACGAGATCAAAAAGCTCTGCGAGGAGAACGATTGGATTTTCATAGCCGACGAGATCCAGACTGGACTCGGGCGCACGGGCAAGATGTTCGCGATGGAGCACTGGGGAGTCGTCCCCGACATCGTCTGCATCGCGAAGGCGCTCTCGGGCGGCATCGCGCCAATCGGGGCGACCATCGCGAAGGCCAAGGTCATGGACTGGGAGCCGGGCGCGCACGCCTCGACTTTCGGCGGGAACCTCGTCGCATGCGCGGCGGCTATCGAAGGCATGAAGATAATCGAGGAGCAAAATCTGGTGAAGAATGCTGCGAAGATGGGAGACTACATGTTCAAGCGCCTGAAGGAACTCGAGGAGAAATCCAAGCTGATCGGAGAGGTCAGGGGGAAGGGTCTCCTTCTCGGGTTGGAGATGGTCAAGGACAAGCGCACGAAGGAGCGCGCTCCAAAGGAGAGGAACATGCTGGTCGAAGAGGCCCTGAGGCGTGGGCTGATAGTTTTCCGCGGCGGCCGCTCGGTCATCAGGATAGCCCCGCCGTTGATAATCCAGCCGGAAGAGCTGGAGCTCGGCCTGAACATCTTCGAGGAATCCCTGCGAGAGGTAGAGCGCAAAGTTTGATCGAAGACAGGTGAAAAAATGCTCATACTCAAATCTCACTTCAAGTCCAGAAACGGGAACCTGATCATCGGTGAGCTCGATGTCGTCGAGCTCGCGAAGAGGTTCGGGACCCCGCTTTACGTGATGGACGAGCAGCGCATCCGCGAGAAGTACAGAAAGTTTTACGCGGCGTTTTCAAGCAGATGGCCAAGTGTCCTCGTCTGCTACGCTTTGAAGGCCAACTCCAACTTGGCGATCGCCAAGATATTGAAGAGCGAGGGGGCAGGCGCGGACGTGAGCTCCGACAACGAGATGAGGATCGCTCTCCAAGCAGGCGTCCCAGGAACGAAGATGGTCTTCAACGGCAACCACAAGAGCCCGTCGGAGTTGAAGCTGGCGATAGAGAACAACGTCATGATAAACGTAGACAGTTTCCAGGAGCTGGAAGCGATCGAAGCCATCACGTCCAAATTAAAGCTCCGAGCCAGGATCAGCTTCCGGGTTAACCCGGACGTCCAGGCGTCCACCCATCCTTACATCGCCACGGGGCTGAGGGAAAGCAAGTTCGGTTTCGACGTGGCGAGTGGACAGGCCTTCAGCGCGTACAGGCGCGCTCTCGACATGAACAACGTCGAGGTCGTCGGGATGCACGCGAACATAGGTTCTCAGATTCTGGAACCCGAGCCCTTCGAGGAAGAGGCCAGGAAGCTGATGGCTCTTGTCGTGGAGCTGAAAGAGAAACTGAACGTCTTCATCTCCGTGATGGACTTCGGCGGCGGGATAGGCATACCCTACAAGCCCGAGGAGAAGGAACTGGACCCGAACGTCGTCGCCGAGCGCATGGTCTCCGTGGTCAAGAGCGTGACGGAGGAGAAGGACCTGCCGAAGCCCACGCTGATGTTCGAGCCGGGCAGGTACATGGTCGGAGATTCGGGCGTGCTTCTGACGAAGGTCGGGTACACGAAGGAGCGACCCGGAATCCCAACGTGGATTTTCATCGACGCCGGGATGAACGCTTTGATAAGGCCAGCGCTTTACGGAGCATACCATCACATCGAGGTCGCGAACAAGCTCGAGAACAAGAATGATTTCGAGTACAACGTCGGCGGCCCCCTTTGCGAGTCCGGCGATTTCCTAGGAAAGAACCGAAAGCTGGCGAAGGTCGAGCAGAACGACTTGGTGGCGGTTTTTGACGTCGGGGCTTACGGCCTCGCGATGTCGAACCAGCACACGGCCCAGTCGCGGCCCGCGGTGGTCCTAGTCAACCGCAACAAGGCGGAGATAGTCAGGAAGAGGGAGACTTTCGAAGATTTGACGAGGCTGGATCAGATCCCGGAGTGGCTGAAATGAAACGCATTGTCGTGAAATTCGGCGGCACAAGCGTGGGGAACCTTAATCGCGTCCGGAAGGATGCAGAGGCAGTCTACCGGGAGTTCAAGAAGGGCAACCAGATCGCGGTCGTCGTCTCTGCGATGGGGCACACGACGGACGCGCTGATTGACGCGGCGAAGAAAATACTCGGGAACGTCAGCAACAAGGAGATGGATTTCATCATGGCGTTGGGGGAGCGATCAAGCGCGAGCATTTTCTCGGCGGCCCTGAGGAGCCTCGGCGCGAAGTCGAGGGCGGTCGACCCGAGCGAAGTCGAGTGGCCGGTCATCACGGACAGCAACCACAGGGCAGCGAACATAGACCTCCAGGAAACAACGCGCAGGGTTAGAAAGTACATCGAGCCGATGATAGAATGCGGCACAATCCCCGTGATTTGCGGATTTCTCGGCAGGGACAGGAAGGGCGACATAACGACGATCGGAAGGGGGGGCAGCGACATAACGGGTTTCTTGATAGGGAAATGCCTGGACGCGGACGAGGTCGTGATCGTCACGGACGTTGACGGCGTTATGACCGCAGACCCGAACAGCATCTCACGCGCGAAAGTCCTGCAGAAGGTAACAGTCGAGGAGATGCGGGACTTGGCAAGGTTCGGCGCCCAGGTCATGCACCCGCGTGCCATGGCGTACAAGGACCCGCACATTGACGCGAAAGTGATCAATTTCGCCAAGTACAATCTGTCCGCGCCGGGGACCACGATAACGGGCCCGAGCGAGGAGGAGTTCGTGGGAGTGAAGTTGCAGGACGAGCCGCTGGCGATGCTGACGGTGGTGGGCGAGGAGATGCAGACGACGCCCGGAGTTCTGGTGAAGACCTCGACGCCGGTGAGCAGGGCAGGGATAAACATTTTTGGAGTGTCAATCGGCCCCAGGTCGTTCTCGCTCTACGTCGCCGAGAGGGACGTCGACAGGGCCACGAAGCTCATCCATGACGTGATAATCAAGACGAAGAAGATGAAGTCGATCACGGCCCAGAAGGGGCTTGCGATGGTTATAGCGGAGAGCGAGAGGTTCATATACACGCCGGGAGTGATCGCGAAGCTCACGATGCCGCTCTCTCAATCTGGTATAAACATCGTGGAGATATTGTCGAGCCGCGCCTCGATAAGTTTCTTCGTGGACTGGGAGGACAGGGAGAAGGCCTTGTCTTTATTTGAAAAGACCATGAAGGAGATTGTGAGCTGAATGTTCGAAGGCGCATTGACTGCGATGGTGACCCCGTTTGACAAGGAAGGTAACGTTGACGAGAAGGGCCTCAGAAAGAACGTCGAGTTCCAGATGAAGAAGGGGATAGATGGGCTTGTCCCCGTGGGCACTACTGGCGAGTGTGCCACAGTTTCTTACGAGGAGCACAATCAGATAGTGGACATAGTCATCGATGCCGCGAGAGGCAGGGTGCCAGTCCTTCCCGGCACGGGGAGCAACAGCACATGGGAGGCGATAATGCTCACGAAGCACGCTGAGGAGGCCGGGGCCGACGGGGCGCTCCTCGTCTGCCCTTACTACAACAGGCCTACGCAGGCGGGGCTCTACGCTCACTTCAAGAAGATCGCTGAGGAGGTAGACATCCCGCAGATAATATACAACATCCCGTCGAGGACTGGCGTGAACATGCTTCCGGAGACGATGGCGAAGCTGGCGAAGCTGAGGAACGTCGCGGGGGTGAAGGAGGCGACGGGGGACATGAAGCAGGTGGCGAAGGTCATTGAGCTCACGAAGGGTAGCAATTTCCTCGTTACTTCGGGAAACGATTCGGACACTCTCGATGTCATAAGGCTCGGCGGCGTCGGCGTGATTTCCGTCGCTTCGAACATAATCCCCGACAGGGTGGTCGAGCTCGTGAAGGTCGCGCGCAGCGGGGACTTTGAGCGAGCGAAGAAGATCCACGACGAACTCACGCCGATTTTCAAGAACCTATTCATAGAGACGAACCCGGCGCCAGTGAAGACGGCGATGAACTGGATGGGTCTGCCCGCGGGAGGGCTTAGGCTGCCTCTGGTGGGGATGCTGCCGGAGAACCAGAATATTTTGCGCGAAACTCTCGTGAAGGCTGGCTTGTTGAAATGATTAGCGTGGCTGTTGCAGGCGCTTGCGGGCGCATGGGTAAGATGATTGTTGGCCAGATTTCGAAGCAGAAGGACATGAAGCTCGTCGCGGCGATCGATGCTGACGATGCGCCGCAGCTCGGGAAGGATATCGGCGAGGTGGCCGGGTTTGGGAAGTTGGACGTCAAAGTGGTAGGCGCCAGCAAGATTGCGGAAGTTCTGAAAAAGTCGAAGCCGGACGTCTTGGTAGATTTCACAAGGGCCGAGGCCGCGGTCCAGAACGTCAAAGCCGCTTCGAAGTCAGGTGTCCACGTCGTGGTGGGCACGACGGGGTTCACGGAGGAGCAGAAGAAGGAGATCGAAGGTGCGGTCAGGTCGGGAAAGATCAAGGCGGTGGTTTCTCCGAACATGTCTGTCGGGGTCAACGTTTTTTTCAAGCAGGTCGGAGAGACCGCGAAGAAGTTAGGCAGGGATTACAAGGTCGAGATAGTGGAGGTCCATCACGTCCACAAGAAGGACGCACCGAGCGGCACCGCAAAGAAGGCAGCGCAGATAATCGCGGAAGTCCTTAGCATCGCGGAGAGCGAGATTGAGATCAAGTCAGTCAGGGAGGGGGAAGTCGTGGGCGAGCACACAGTAATCTTCTCAAGCCCATGGGAGCAGGTAGAGGTCATCCACCGTGCGAAGAGCCGCGAGACTTTCGCCGCGGGCGTCGTGAGGGCCGTGAGATACCTGGCGAAATGTGGCAAGCTTGGAGAAATCCAAGACATGCAGGATGCACTAGGGTTGTAATTTTTTCAATTATTTCTTGTGATAGGGGCAAGGCCGTCCACTCTTGCAGAACCTGCACTTGTCCTTGCCAGGTGGTTGTGGCAGAGGCCCGACCATATGTCCGTACTTCCTGCGCGGCAATCGATCACTAAAAAAACGTCGCGTCTGCCGTTATGAATATTGTGTTAACATTTTGTAAACGGTTGGTATTTTAAATCCCGCAATAATACGGTAAAAGGTGAAAGAATGGAAAAAATCCCAGTGGCAATACTTGGAGCGACGGGCGAGGTCGGCCAGAACTTCGTGACGAACCTCCAGAACCACCCGTGGTTCGAGATCGCCGCGCTCTACGCCTCGGAGAGGTCGGCGGGGAAGAGCTATGCGGCCGCGATTGATTACGGCAAGGAGACTTCCAGATGGTTCTGTCACGAGAAGCCACTTAAGAAAATCATGGACATCAAGGTCAAGAACGTCGACAAAGTCGACGCAGGCGAGTGCAAGCTCTTCTTCTCGGCGCTGCCCTCCGAGGTCGCGCTCGAGGCCGAGGGGAGGGTCGCGAAGGAAAAACCGGTCGTCAGCACAGCATCATCCTACCGATATTTCGAGGACAGCTTCACTTACCTGCCGGGCGTTAACGAGTCGCACACTAAGATGATAGAGATACAGCGCAAAAGTCGCGGCTGGAAGGGCTACGTCGTCCCGCAGCCGAACTGCACGACGATAGGCCTTGCGATGTCATTGAAGCCAATTTACGACGAGTTCGGACTGAAGAGAGTCACGATGGCTTCGATGCAGGCAGTCTCGGGCGCCGGGTACGCCGCGATAGCGGAGTGGGCGAAGCAGAGGAAGACGATGGGAGGGGAGCTGCCGTGCGACATGCAAAACTTCGTCCAGAAGACTTTCGAAGGCAACGTCATCCCATACATCAAGGACGAGGAGTCCAAGGTCAAGAAAGAGACAGTCAAGCTCTTGGGGAAATTCTCCGGCGGGAAGATCGAGCCAGCGAAGTTCAAGGTCGCCTGCAAGTGCAACCGCGTCCCGGTGATCCACGGCCACACTGAGTCTGTCTTCATCGAGACGGTGGAGAAGTGCTTGGTGGACGACCTGAAGAGTGCCTGGAGGAGCTACAGGGGCGAGCTACAGAAACTTGACCTGCCGCTCGCGCCGAAGCACCCGATAGTGGTGATGGACGAGGCGGACAGGCCGCAGCCCAGGTTCGACTCCTACGTCGAGAATGGCATGGCCGCGGTGATCGGCGGCGTCGAGACTAACGTTTACGAGAACGGGTTCCAGTACACTGTTCTCTCGCACAACGTCGAGCTCGGCGCGGCGCGAGGAGCAGTCCTAGCGGGCGAGTTCCTGCACAAGACCGGACTGATAAAGTGAAAATCATGGACTCCAGAGGAATATCCACTCTTTTGGTCGTCGGGATTGTTATAGTTGCGATGGCCGGTTCCGGCGCTTACTTTCTTTTGTCGAGAGGAGGCGGTCCGACGGGCAGCTCCGGGACAGGTTCGGAAGATTCTGCCCTCACCCAGCTAACATATTCAAACTCTGACTTATCCAGATTGGAACCCGGACGGCAGCAAGCTGGTGTACACTCGCGTCACAGGTTCGGGATATGAGCTTTGGATTGTCAACGCGGACGGTAGCGGCGCCACCAAAATAGGCGGCGGGTTTGATCCATCTTGGAGCCCAAACGCTGACACAATTGCGTACACCCTCGACGGCGAAATATACACTATAAGCTCGAGCGGCGGCAGCGTGACCAAACTAACGACCCAAGGCGGGGACAATCCCGCTTGGAGCCCCGATGGGACGAAGATTGCTTACGCGAGGTGAGGTTCGATATGGGTGATGAACTCCGATGGAAGCGGGAACACAAATCTAACGTCCGTCTCCGATGGATATTGTTCCTGGCCATCCTACAGCTACGATGGGACAAAAATAGTTTACATAAAAGGGGAGTCACCCAGTGCGCCGGGCACAGAGCAAACTTCCTCCAACGAAATCTGGACAATGGGCAGCGACGGCTCAAGCAAGCAGAAAATATACGGAGAAGGGAACACATACAACCTGATTTTCCAGCGGGCATGGAACAGCAGCGACAAAATACTTTTCATGAGGACCGCCATACCGCTTAGCCCGCCGGACGTTTGGGTGATGAGCCCCGACGGCTCGGGCGCCACAGTCGTTCTTGACTCGGACAGCTATACTTACGGAGACCCCGTCTGGAACAACGCCGGCGACAAAATTGCGATCATAAAGGGCGAGGAAACCTCACAGAACGTATTTATTTTATCTTTGCCCTGATGTTTTGTAGTTGAGGTGACTGAGTGAAAAACAGCGGCATATCATCAATGGTCGTCGTCATGATCATAGTTGTTGGTTTGGCCGCAGGTGTCGGCGCATATCTTTTGGTTTCCGGTCCGAAGGTTGCTTCACCCGGCAGCACGAGAGAGAACCAATCGGAGGGCCCGTTTCCCAATTCGCCGTACTATCACCGCGTCTATTCCGCCACGTCATCGGACGGCATCAGCTGGGTCGTCGACAACACTTTGCTGTTCGACCACGCCTCCGTCCCAGGAGCGGTCTACTTCGATAACAAGCTGTACGTCTATTTTGTCAACGCCGAGGATTGGCAGAACGAAAAATTGAGTGTGGCGATAAGCGAGGACCGCGGCGCGACTTTCACGACCCAAGATGTCCAGATAACAGGCTCCAACAGCCCCTACCCCGTGGACCCCGCCCCGATAATAGACAACGGCAAAATCCGGCTGACATACTTGGGGAACTTCGGCCAGATGGGTCAGGGCGAGGCCGGTAAGATCGTCACCGCGACTTCCTCGGACGGCATCAATTTCACGGAAGGCGGAGTCATCGTGAATGGGAACTTCACCGACCCGGACCTTTTCTATGACGATGTCGGCGGGCAGTGGGTACTGTTCCTGAGCCCGACGATGACTAAAGAAACGGCCTCCTCTCTGTCATCATCTTTCGTCCCCGATTCGGGTTTCAGCTGGAACGGCAGCGTCTCGTCTACCCACAAGATCGGGAACAAGTTCTACACATACTACATCAGCGAAGGCGAAATTTCGGTGGCGGAGTACTCTAACGGGAGTCTCACGAAAGTCGCTGACGGGATTTTGAACTACCAGGGATTGAACGCCGACCCGTCAGTTGCGATATTTGGCGATAATGATTACAAGATGTTCTTCAAGACGCAGGTAAACTCGTGAGCTCAGGCCGGAGACTTTCTCTGGCGCGCGACGACAGAAACGACTACCAGGGCGACCACGACCACAGGTATGATCAAGTATATCGTGATGTCCGAGGATGGCGTGGAAGGTGTCGTTGGGGTCCCGGTGGCGAACATGCTAACGTCCGAAGAAATTTCTCCGCTTAGGCTCACGTATTTCGTCCCCTGGTAGACGTTGTCTTCGCTCGCGATGTACATCAGCACCCCTGCGAAGTTTTCATTTGAAGTCAGAACGCCCTGGGAGTTTGTCGTGCCAAGCAGCGTGTTTTCCCTCCCGTCCTCGGTGCCCCAGTAAATCACGGTGTTTGCCAGAGGGGTGTTGTCCGATTTCAGGAAAGTGAACGTGAAAGTGGCCTGGTTTTCGGTTGTACCTTGGTTATCGGAGGTCTGGTTGTCGTCTGTGGTGCCTGACATCACGACAGTCCTGCTGAGCAGACTCGTGTTAATCCCGTCCGAAATACCCAAGTAGGAACCGTCCGACGACATCGAGACGGAATAATTTGATGCGTAGCGCCACAGAGGTGAGCTGCTGCTGTTCGTGAACATGTAAATTCCGACGCTGCCCGACGTTGCGATGTAAGACCCGTCCGACGATATCGCCGTTGACAGAGCCTGGCCAGTGGCGTAATCGATGCTCGGCGTGCCGCTTGTGCGCGAGAACAGGTATGGCCCGCTGCTCAAAGTCCCGGCGATGATGTAGTTGCCGTCCTCTGAGATAGAGACAGATTTCACGGGGTTCAGGTATCCGCTGACAGCGTAGTTCCAGCCGACCGTGTTGTCGGTCCTCGCGTTCGAGAAGAGATAGACCTTGCCGCTAGTGTCGTCGTAAGTGCTGTCTGAAACCCCGGCCGCAACGTATGCGCCGTTCGAAGAAATCACCACAGACGAAATGTATCGTTCGAATTCGGACGAAGTTGAGTATTCCCAAATTGGGGTGCTCGAAGTTCTGGAGAAAAACTGGACCTTGCTGTCGTGGAAGCCGGCCGCGATGTAGTTGCCGTCCGAGCTGATTGCGATGGAGTAGGCCAGCGCGCCGTTGCCGCCGTCGACCACCCACGTGGAGTATGTCCACACGGGCGTGCTCGAAGTTTTGGAGAAGAGGAAGACCTTTGAGAATTCGTAAGGATATTGCTGCGTGGAGTAATCCTGGTTCGCGGCCGCGATGTATGTGCCGTCCGCTGAGATTTTCACGTACACGACGTCACCGCCGACGCTGTGTGTCCACTGCGGCGTGCTCGAGGCGCGCACGAAGAAGTAAACGTTGCCGGCCGAGTTCGCAGCCACGATGTAGCGCCCGTCGGACGATATCGCGACGGATGTGATCGAGGCGCCGGTCGAGTAGCTCCAGATCGGGGTGTTGTCGGTGCGGGAGAAGAGGTAGACCGCGCCGTCGTGGTCGCCGGCGACCACGTAGTTCCCGTCCGCGGAGATTTTGACCTGGAAGATATTGATACTCGGGTAGTACGTCCAGACCGGCTGCTGTTCCGTCTGGGCGGCGGCGAGGCCGGTTCCGAGGGATAGGAAGATGAATTGCGTGAAGAGCAGGGCGAGTGTCATGTCCAGCAACGCGTTTTTTCTCGAACTCATGTTTGACCATGAAATTTTGGCAATGCGCGGATAAATACTTGATTTTATTTTCGTTTAGAGAGCAATGTTTTTCCTTTTTATACAACCTTCTAACAAAATCGGGTGGTGGAAAACACGAACAATCTGATACTGCCAAAGAAAGTGACAGTTGATCTTGTGTATCTCATAGGAGTTCTAGCTGGCGACGGCAGCATAAATGTTCGGCCAAAACATGATTATGAAATCAAGTGCGTGGGTAATGTCAAGGAAAAAGAATTCTATGATTCGGTGGTTTGCCCGATAATAAAAAATTTATTTGACATTGAAGTTAAAGCTAGACTTCATGATTCCGAAACAACTTATGGCATTAGAATCTGGTCGAAGGAGTTAGTTGGTTTTCTCACTGAATTGTTTGAACTGCCTATCGGTAAGAAATATGCTAAAATAAAAGTTCCCGACAATATCAAGTCTTGCGATAAGTTTTATGTGGCGTTTATTCAGGGCTTGGCAGACACAGATTTTTCGTTAACGTTAAAAAGACGGTACAGAAAACAGCAATATTATCCCGTGATTGTTGGAGTTTCGAAAAACAAAAAGTTCATGATAGACATTTCAAAATATCTGCAAGGCATTGGTTTTTCTATTTCAGAGCACTTTGAAAAAGTTCAGGTTGATAAAAGATTTGGAAAGACGATTACACATGTAATCCAAATGTATGGCCCCAATCAACTTGCGAAGTGGATGAATACGATTGGATTCAGAAATACAAAACACATCAAAAAATTTGAAATTTGGAAGTCAATAAAAACAATCGTTGGGCAAAAAGTGCTTTAGAATTGGTAGCGGGGGGTGGACTTGAACCACCGACTTCCCGCGCCCGCGCTCGACGCACGGACGTCTCCGGGTCTCGCAGGAGCGCCAAACCCACGGCTTGACGCCTTATGAGCTTCGCCCGTGGTTTCCCACGTCCGGCGGGCACTCCATGCTGCCTTGGGGGCAGAGTAGTTTCCTACGCTGCTCTACCCCGCTACAGGTCGTCCTCGCTACCGTAGATTCGATTTATTTTGTGGGATAAATGATTTGCGTTCTTGAAAAATGCGCAGCGAAAACCAGCCGTATTCGACAGAAATATTCACGCTTTTTCAATTTTGACGGGCTGTTGTCTTTCGGACGGCACCATGAACCTCCTCAGCATCCCCCCCAGCACCGCCCCCGCCGCGACTATCCCGACTATCAGGAAAGCGCTCAGGAAGAATTGAACGAGCAGGGATTGCAGGAGCATCTCGGCAGTCACCGTCTGTCCGGCCGCCGATGAGGCCACAGTTGTAACCGTCCCCCCCCAACTCTCTATAGCCACCCAACCATTTGCCGCCTGTCCCACCGCCGATGAAGCCGCCGTTGACAACGCCGCGAGCATATCCGACAATTTGCTCGTGAGAATCCCGTAAGCGGTGCCGTTTATTATCAGAAACGAGCCCGGCATGAAAAGCGCCACGAGGAACAAAGACCCGCACAACCCGCCGGCGCGAAACCGCCACCACGTGTGGATCCCGCTTCCGAGGAAATACCCTACGAGCATTCCCCCGAAAAGCAACGCGAGTGCCCCCCCGCCGAGCACGAAGTATCCGAAGAATGCGAAGAAGAACCCGTAGAGGACCGGCTTGAGGAAAGTCCTGCGATCCATTTTTTTGCTGAACAGGAACAGGAGCAGCCCCATCACCGCGCCGCAGAATGCTAGGTATGCCAGTCTGAAAGTTAGTTCGTCCACATTTTCACAACTCGGCGCGCTCTTAAATAAAACAATTGTTTGTAGTTCGTGCTATGATTTTCTCTGTTTACAAGGGACATTCGCCCAAAGAAGAGGCGGAAACGGTTCAACGTTTATTTAAAATATTATTAATTGGTTGCCGGATCACACCAGCGCCTGCCCGGCTGGTATCCCGGTCGGGCAATTCTTTTGAAATTTCGTCGAGCAAAAAATTTATAGCATGTGATATAAAGACCACTAAGGTTAGATGCACGGTTGGGCAGGAACTGTATTGCGGGTTGATCTCAACCGAGAGAAGGTGGTCAAGCAGCCGTTGGACCCGAAGGTCGCGAAGGATTTCATGGGCGGCCGCGGGCTGAATTCTAAGGTCCTTTTTGACGAGGTGAAGCCCGGCATCGACCCACTCGGTCCTGAAAATGTCTACTGCATGTCTTCAGGCCCCCTCACAGGCACTGCGATCAGCCTTTCCAGCAGGATCCAAGTCAGCACTATTTCACCGCTCAGCTACATCCTCGGTGACGGGAACTCGGGCGGCGACTTTCCAGCGCTGCTCAGGCGCGCGGGTTACGATCAGATTGTCATCACGGGCAGGGCGAGCAAGCCGAAGTACATCTGGATAGAGAACGACAATGTGGAGTTGAGGGACGCCTCGGACCTCTGGGGTAGGAACAATTATGATACCGCGGACATGCTCCACGAGGATCTGGGCAATGACGTCAGGGTCGCCTCGATCGGGCAGGCCGGCGAGAACCTCGTGAGGTTCGCATGCACGGTCTTCGACAGGCACTTCACGGCGGCGAGGGGGAGCGGCGCCGTCCTCGGGTCAAAGAACCTGAAGGCAATCGCCGTCAGGGGGACTGGAAAGGTCAGCATCGCGAAGCCGGATGAGTACATGCAGCTCGTTCGCGAGGACACGCAGTTCTTCCTGACTGACAGGACCCAGCGCGAGATCCACAAGTACGGGACGCACCTCGGCGTCGTCAACTGGTATCCAGGCTACCGATACTTCAAGAAACTCCTGAGCAAGGAGGAGATCCCGTTCGAGCTCACGCCCGAGGGCTTCAAGAAGGACGAGATCGGGCGGTACGGGTGCTTCGGTTGCGTCGTCGCTTGCAGGGACGTATTCAAGATTCCTGACGGCCCGTACAAGGGAGAGGTCGGGAAGGCGCTCGAGTACGAGACGATCTTCTGCACCGGGATAAACTGCGGGATAATGTAGCAGACGCCGGTCAGGGTGATGAACAACCTCTCTGATAAGTACGGGCTGGACACAATCCCCCTCGGGAACGTCATTGCTTTCGCCAAGGAGCTCTACGACAAGAAGATTATCACAAAGGCCGACACCGACGGGCTTTCGCTTGACTGGGAGGAGGTGGACGACCAGATCGAGCTCATCCACAGGATCGCCCTTAGGGAGGGCGTCGGGAACAAGATGGCGGAGGGGATGTTCAGCTACGCGAAGATAGTGGGGAAGAACGCGATGGACTACTGCTATCACGTGAAGGGTCTTTCACGCGGGCCGGCCCTCTATCCAGTCGGAATTTTCACTCTCGCTCACGCGACTTCCACTCGCGGCGCAGACCACCTAAGGGGAAGGAGCTGGGCTTACGGGGAGAATGATCCAGACATCTTCCCGAACTGGGTCAAGACGGGACTGATACCGAAGGATGCGGTGCCAGCGCTCGTGTTGTCAGAGAATGCGTGCACGCTTCCAGACTCGATCGGCCGGTGCAAGGGAAGCGTCAACAACTGGCCCAGCGCAGTCCCACTCAGCTTCAAGTACCCGATTTGGGGGGGCATTGCAAAGCTCCTGACCGCGTTGACGGGCGTCGAGTATTCGGAGGCGAGCGTGGTTGAGGCGATGGAGAGGATTTACACTATCGAGAGGGCGCTTCTCATCAAACAGGGCGTGACGCGCAGGCAGGACAGGCTCGTGCTTCCGGCCGACCAGCTTGGGACGCCGGAGGAGAGGCAGGCGCAGGAGGAGCACGCGCGAATGCTCACTGATTACTACAAGATGCGCGGATGGGAGCCCGAGAACGGCGTGCCGACCCGCGCGACCTTGGAGAAGTACGGGATGAAGTACGTGGCGGACGAGCTTCAGTCGCACGGGCCCTACAAGGAGTGGGACGGGCCGCCTCTCTGGCAGCTGAGCAAATATCCGCACGGTGGAAAACGGGCTTAGTCGGTCTCGATTGAAGCCTGAGGTTTCATCCTTTGGGCTTTGAAAAACCAGCCAGGATTGTGCCCTATTGGCGCATTCTTGTAATCAAGCTGCCAGACAGTCTCGCCCTGAGGCGTGATCTCAAATATAACAGAAGTGTCGTCGGAGTCATCGATTATGGTTCCACCAATGTCAACGGAGACTATCAAATAATTGCCGTTAGGGCGCCTGTCCGCATCTCTCGTTGTGCGCAAGTTCAGGTTTTCATAAGTTCTAATAGTCGAACCATTTTCCCGATCGACTTCAACCATGACTGAATGCGAGTCGTCTTGCAGGCAGACGACTAGAGTGTTGTCATCCTCGTATACCTGAGGTTCGTGTGGCCACACGTCAGCACCAAATGAATTCCAGTCGTATTCTTTTACCACGCTACCATTTTCTGCGACGATTGCTGTCAGGTCAAAGTTTCTCAGGCTTATCAAAGTCGTGTTGTCGCTCAACCTTTGCGCAGCGTTCGTGTGCGCATATCCCTGATAAGAGTACTGAGATGACGGGTATCTCTGGGAGTAATAGTCGCTCGCGCGCCAGGACCATACCAGCGTGCCGTTTGAATCCACTTCCTTCACGGATGCGTCTGTCGTTTCGTCGTTGTTTCCAAAGACGTAAATCGTGTTGCCATTGGACAATCGGTCTGAGTCGTGGCTGACTTTCGGATCGGATTCAGACCAGACCAAATTCCCGCTGCGATCTATCTCGTAAATCCCACTTCCTGAAATCGTGATTAGCACGTGGTTGTCGGGGAGCACCTGCGCGTCAAACCCCACGATCACTTGTCCATGAACCCATGATGATGGAATACTGTATCCCCATACGATTTCGCCATTCATGTCGACTTCCACGACCCTTCTGTTATCGGCATCGTAGGAGTCGGTGAACTAAGTCGTGCCGTCATACGCCTTCGTTTGGTCGTAAATTGAAACGACGAATTTTGGTTCGTTGTCCGTGGTCGTCCGTGATGTTTGGATGTTCACGAATAGAAAAGCGCCGATGCCAATCGCACAAATAACGACTGATATCAAAACTATTTTTACAACACTCATTTTTGCACGTCTTTCATTATTTTTCAGACATTGAATAAAAGACCGCGCTATGTCTTCATCTCTATCTCGATAGCGACTTCTTCGGGGACCTGCACTCTCATGAGCTGCCTCAATGCCCGCTCGTCCGCTTGCATGTCGATCAGGCGCTTGTGGACCCTCATCTCCCACCTGTCGAAAGTCGCCGTCCCCTCGCCATCAGGGGACTTCCTTATCGTCATCTTGAGCTTCTTCGTAGGGAGTGGGATTGGCCCATGCAGGGTGACCCCTGTCCGCTTCGCTATCGTTATTATCTGCTCGCACACCTCGTTCAGCTTTTTGGTGTCCGTGCTCGATATCTTTATCCTAGCTTTTTGCAAGTGTATCCCTAAATTCTATGGAGCAGGGGTTAAAAAAGGACTACTTTGCGGGCGTCAGGTCCACGCAAACGCCGGCAGCGACCGTCATCCCCATGTCCCTGATCGCGAACCTGCTCATCTGCGGGAACTCAGAGGCTTTTTCAATAACAATCGGCTTGCTTGGCGTAACGACGATAGTCGCCATGTCACCCTTCTTTATGAACTCTGGCTTTTGCTCGGTCGGCTCACCGGTCTTTGGATCCAGCTTGTTCGTTATCTCGGAGATCTTGCACGCGACCTGCGCGGTGTGCACGTGGAACACCGGCGAGTAACCAGCGGCCAAAGCAGTCGGGTGCTGAAGCACGGCGACCCTGGCCCTGAACTCTTTCACAACCGTCGGGGGCTTGTTCGGGTGCCCGATGACGTCCCCTCTCTTCACGGCGCCCTTCTCGATGCCCCTGACGTTGAACCCGATGTTGTCCCCGGGCTCGGCCTGCTGGATGTTCTCGTGGTGCATCTCTATCGATTTCACCTCGCCCTTAACGCCAGCGGGCTCGAAGACTATCGCGTCCCCGACCTTGATTATACCTGTTTCAACTCGCCCAACAGGGACAGTCCCGACACCGGTTATCGTGTAAACATCCTGCACCGGAAGCCTGAGCGGTTTGTCCGTAGGCTTTTTCGGGATGATAAAGTTGTCAAGCGACTCGTAGAATGTCGGCCCGGTGTACCACTTCATCTTGTCGCTCCTCTTCAAGATGTTTTCCCCGAGGAACGCCGCCGTCGGCACGAATGTGAACTTTTCAGGCCCCCTGTGCCCGACAGCTTTCAACAGGTCTACTATCTCGCCCTTGAGCTTGTTGTATACTTCCTGCTTGTACTCGACCAGGTCCATCTTGTTGATCACGATAACAAACTGCCCGACGCCGAGCGTGAACGACAACGCCGCATGCTCGCGGGTCTGCGGCATTATGCCGTCGTCGGCCGCCACGACAAGGACCGCGGCGTCCGCCTGGCTAGCGCCTGTGATCATGTTCTTGACGAAGTCGCGGTGCCCCGGCGCGTCGATGATAGTGAAAGTGTACTTGTCAGTTTCGAATTTCTTGTGGGCGAGGTCGATTGTTAGTCCTCTCTCACGCTCTTCCTTCAGGGCGTCCATGACCCACGCGAACTTGAACGTCTTCCCCTTGTCTCCCATAGCTTCGAACTTTTTCACGTCGTCCTCCCTGACGACTCCCTTTTCGAAGAGAGTTCGCCCTAGGAGTGTGGATTTTCCGTGGTCCACGTGACCAATCGACACAAGGTTCAAGTGTGGTTTCGCCATGTTCATTTCTCCTTTGCTATTTTTTCTTAACGTAAAGGATATAAAAACCTATCTGGCGCCTTTTGCTATGCGCTCAAGTTCCTCCTTTTGGGAAACGGCATAGCTTTTCACATCGTTGCCCGCGGCCATTATGATCTCCTCCGCCAGACTGACCTTAACGGTCTTTTTCGTGGCGAAAGTCGCCGCGTAAGCCCCAGCAGCAATGTTCTTCAGAGCTATGTCGAGCCTCCTCTGCGGTGCGGAATCGACCGCCATGTAATATGCTATCCCACCGTAAGTGAGTCTCGTGGTCTCCTCACGCGGCGCCGAGTTCTGGACCGCGTCGACCAAAACCTGCACCGGCGATTTCTTGGTTTTCTGAGCGATGATTTTGAAAGACTCCTTCACTATGTTGTACGCCTTGTTCTTCTTCCCGGTCGCCCCGCCGCCGCGGATGGTCTTCCCGCGCAGTCTCCTCGCCCCCGGCCCCGACCTCATTATCTTGTTCATCAACCTTTCGACGATAGTGACCTCCGACTTTTTGAACTGCTTGTTTGCGTGCCTTCCAGACGTGTGTGTGATGAATCTCGGTTCGAGGTTGATGTATCTCTTCAAGCCCTCGTCCCTGATGTTGATGTTCTCAGCACCCCATTCCCCAAAATATTTGAAATTCAAAAGATCACCTTGTTGGTTTCTCCTTTCTTCCTTTCACGAGCTCGTTCAGCGAAACTCCGTTGACCTTTACAACACGATACCTGACGCCCGGTATGTCCCCGTAAGACCTGCCCTTCGCGCCGCCTATCCCCTCTATCACTACCTCGTCGTGCTCGTCGATGAAGCCTATCGCGCCCTCGCCGGGTGCGAAAGCCGTGAGCTGGCGCCCGTTCTTCACCAACTGGACCCTGACGCACTTCCTTATCGCGGAGTTTGGCTGCTTCGCCTCTATCCCGACCTTCTCAAGGACTATCCCTCTCCCCTGAGGCGCCCCTTCAAGCGGGTCTGCCTTCTCCTTTAGCCTGAGGATCCTCCTTCTGTACTGTGGGTCCTTCCACCTTAGCTTCTGCCTCGCAAAAGTCAGCTTCCTAGCAGCGAATGCTCCTTTAGGCGACTTCATCTGAACACTCAAGTAACTTGTTAGTTTAGATTAAAAAGGCTCACCTTAAGATAACGTCGCTGATGTTCAGGTGCCTCTCAGCGATTTTTTTAACGTTCTGGATCTTCCTGCCCTTCCTTCCGACGGCCACCTTCTTGTCCTCGGCATCTATCCTGGCAACGGCGATCTTCTTCCCCTCATGCTCCGAGATGCTGACAGATTTCACCCGCGCGGGCACAAGAAGATTCTTCACGAATTTCTCCGGCGTCTCCGAGTACTCGACCACCTCTATCGCCTTACCGACCAGGTGCTCAGCCCTCCTGACGTTGCTGCCGCTCTTCCCTATAGCAAGTCCCATCTCCCCCTCCTTGACAACATAGGTGATCAGGCCGCCGCTCTCGTTGATGACGCAATCCTTGACGTGCGCCCCCGAAATCCCCTCGAAAAATGCTATCTGTCTCATCTCATCTGTCGTTATCTTCAACGTCATCTCGTTTCCACCGCGCTGAGAATGCTGGAATTCCCTGGGTTCACGACTGCAACCATGTTCACTGTGAATGGCTTCCCGCAAGCTAGCCCCAACTCCCTGCTGTCCTTCTCAAAAACGTGGAACCTCACGCCAGCGATGCTCGAGTAGTGGCGCGCGTCATCGAGAGGATCCTTCGGACAGTTCGATGCAACTATGACGAGCTTTGCCTGGCCGCGCTTGATGACTTTCAAAGTCCTGTCGGTCCCGATCGCAACTTCGCCGGACGACACGGCTCTCCCGAGTTCCTTACTTACCTCCACCCTTTGCGCCTCCTTTCATAACTAGCTCCACTGTTCCGGTGCCCAGTGGGATGGGCTGCCCGGCAATGACGTTCTCTATTATCCCGGATAGCCTGTCGGATTCCCCGTGCATGCAAGCTTCGAAGATGTGTTTGGTCGTCGTCTCGAAGGAGGCCCTGGCCAGAACGCTGGCCTTTTCGCCGCTTATCCCGTGTCTTCCTATCTGCCTGATCGACCCAGAAGCGGTCATCATGTCGGAGACGAGCATTATGTGGCGCACGTCCACATCTAGCCCCTGCTCTTCCAGAGTCTTTATCGCCTCGTTGATTATCGCGTTCCTCGCGGCCTCTATCCCGAGGGTCTGCTCAATCTCATAGATGTCGTTGGTGACCGTCCTGTCCTGGTCGACCTCAGGCATGTTCAGGATGTCCGCTAGGTTCGAACCCTCAGTGTACACCACGTACTCCGTTCCTTCTATTTTCACGAGGACCCTGGTTATCCCCTTCACGCCGAGAAGCAAGTGGGACTTGACCTTTGTCGCGTTCCTCCTCAACTCCGTCATGCTCTCGTTTTCTGATTTTATCCTGAGCTTGTACCCGTCTATCCCGACCTCCAAGTCTAGGCCGTTCGCTATCGAGGATGCGATTATCTTTGGCGTGAGCCCCAGCCTCTGGACCTTTGTCCTGTCCAGGGTGACGATGAAAATCAGGTTTATCAGGTCAGTCTCCGTCTGGAGCGCCAGGTCCTCGACGGTGGTCATCTCGATCTTCTGCGCGAATTCCCTCGCCTTCTCCCTGCTCTTCGAGTATTTTTCCTTCAAGTATATGACCATCAAAGCCGTTGAAAGGGTCTTCCTCGCGTCGAGGATTTCGATCAGCCTCGGCAGACCCAGCGTGACGTTCAGCTCTGCGACACCGGCATAGTGGAACGTCCTGAGCGTCATCTGAGTGCCCGGCTCCCCTATCGATTGGGCGGCCACTGTCCCTACAGCCTCCCCCGCCTCAACGGTGGCCCTCTGGTACGCGTTCTTGACTGCGTCGATTGCCTTTTCCAGCTGCTCCCTCGAGATAGCCTTGTCTTTCGAGATCTGCGTGAGATTTTGCTGGAGGTCTTTCATGATAAGTTCCGGTACTTCGCCCTCGAGCTTCTGGACCTCTGTTTTGATCGTGTCCGGAGAAACTCCCGCCATCTCAATCACCAACTATCTGTGACAATATCTTCTTCACGTTCACAGATTTTCCTCCTTCGCTCCTCGAGGGGTCGACGTTGTCCTCCCCGTAAACGAACTGAACTATGTATCCCCTGTCGTCCCTCACAGTCCCATCGTATTCCACGCGCAAGTCCTGGAGCGCGTTGATCAAGCGCCTCTGCAGATAACCGCTTTGCGCGGTCCTAACGGCAGTGTCGACGAGACCTTCCCTTCCACCCATCGCGTGGAAGAAGAACTCCAGAGGCTTCAGACCACCCTTGTAGCTTGAGCTGATGAACCCGCGTGCGTCCGCGCCCAGGTCCCCGGCCTTGAAGTGCGGCAATGTCCTCCCCTTGTACCCGCGGCTTATCCTCTCACCCCTCACCGACTGCTGCCCCACGCAAGCCGCCATCTGCGTCAGGTTGAGCATGCTGCCCCTCGCGCCCGTCCTCGCCATCACCACGGCGTGGTTGGTTAGACCAAGGTATTTTTCGGCGATCGAGCCAGCCGTGTCCCTGCTCTCTGCGAGGACCCCCATTATCCTCATCTCTAGGGTCTCGTGGAGAGACCGACCTGGCAGGGGTTCCAGCTCCCCGGCGTTGTAGACTTCAATCAGCTTCTTCACCTTTTCTTTCGCATCGTCTATCGCCTCGTTGATCCTATCGATGGCCTCCGTCGGGATGTCCTCGTCGTCTATCCCGGTCGTGAATCCGAACTTCATCGCGGAAGCTATCGAAAGCTTCGTGGCGTTGTCGAGGTAATCCTTCGCGGCGGTCGTCCCGTAGTCTTTGATTATCCTATCGAGTATCTCGCACCTGTCGAGGGCTTTCATCGCCCTTGCGTCGATCACCCCGGTGACGAGTTCCCCGTCCTTTATCGAGACGTACGCATCGATCTCGCAATCCTCCTTCTTGCACGAGGCGCAGTTCTCGCATATCTTCGCCTTGAATCTCAGGTTGAGGTCCTTCGGGAAGAGCATGCTGTAAATCTGCTTCCCCGTCCAGTACTCCTCGCCGTCTTCCTTCCCGGCAGGTTTTGGCAAGTCCTTGAACATCCTCGCGCTCGCGAGAAGCTGCTGCGCGTCATCCCTGCTCAGCTTCGTGTCGCGCTTCGTCAGGAGGTAAGCGCCTGTTATGTGATCCTGTATCCCGCCGATGATCGGGCCCCCGAAGCGAGGCGAGAGAATCTGCTCCTGAACTTTCATCAGTATCCTGGCCTCGGCCTGCGCCTCTTCCGTCTGTGGCACGTGAACGTTCATCTCGTCGCCGTCGAAGTCGGCGTTGTAAGGCGGACAAACGCTCAAGTTCAGCCGGAACGTCTTGCCAGGGAGCACCTTGACCTCGTGGGCCATTATCGACATCCTGTGCAGAGAGGGCTGTCTGTTGAAGAGAACGATATCCCCGTCCTTCAGGTGCCTCTCGAGCCTGTACCCGACTTCCAAGTTGTTTGCGAGCTCTTCCCTGTCGGCGTACCTCAGGTCGTAGCGTTTGCCGTCAGGGCTCATGAGATAGTTCGCTCCGGGATAGGCGTCCGGTCCGCGCCTGACAAAGTTCCTCAGGTCCTCCAGGTTGTGCTCCGTCACCCGCACAGGGACTGTAAGCGTCTTGGCGACGTACTCTGTCAAACCTATCTCGTTGATGCTTATGTTCGGGTCGGGAGAAACCACGGTCCTCGCAGAGAAGTCCACACGCTTTCCCGAAAGGTTTCCTCTGAACCTCCCCTCCTTCCCCCTCAGCCTCTGCGCGATCGTCCTGAGCACCCGGCCAGACCTGTGCCTTGCGGGCGGCACTCCCGAGACGGCGTTGTCGATGTAAGTCGTGACGTGATATTGCAAAAGCTCCCAGAGGTCCTCTACGATAAGGTGAGGCGCACCGGACTCTATGTTATCTGCCAGTCTCTGGTTGATCCTTATTACGTCGACCAGCTTGTGAGTCATGTCGTCCTCCGACCTGACCCCAGACTCGATGGTTATGCTAGGTCTCACGGTGACTGGCGGCACGGGCACTACTGTTAGGACCATCCACTCGGGCCGAGCAACTAACGGGTCGATTCCCATCAGGAGAAGGTCGTCGTTCGGTATCTTCTCAAGCCTCTCCCTTACGTCGCTGGGCGTGAGCCTGTTCTTCCCCTCGTTGAACGATGTCGGTTTTTCGAACTTTATCTTTATCTTTTTTTCCTTGCAGTGGGGACATGTCTCAACCGCCGAGGCGTCCCTTATCGCCTTTTTCGAGATTTCCCACCATCTCCCGCCCTCCTTCTTCTGACTCTCTATCTCTTTTCTAATGTTTGTGGCCTTCTCGTCGGAAAGCAAGATTCGCCCACAGGTCCTGCTCCTGCAAGTTGCGCGCAGGCAATCGTAAATGTCTTCCACGTAGCCGATGTTCACGACTGGCCTCGCTATCTCGATGTGGCCGAAATGTCCGGGACAGTCTCTGGCGCCTGCACCGCATGTTCTGCATCTCAGGCCAGGGTCGATCACGCCGAGGCGGAGGTCCATCAGGCCCCCTTCTATCGGGTAGCCGTCCTCGTCGTACGTGTCGGCGGTGACAATCTTCGTGACGGACATCTTCCTTATATCGTCGGATGACATCAGCCCGAAATCGATCCTGTCAATCATTTTTGCTATCCTCATATTCCCACCTAGACTCTCTCCCTCGTCCTTATCTTTGGCATCAGCCCCATGGATTTCATCTCGTCAACCAAAAGCTTGAACGCGTATGACATTTCCACCTCGTATATCTCGGACTCCTCCTCGCAGAACATGCAAACGGCGCGGTCGTGTCTCCTGTCGTAGACGGCGAGGTTGCCGCACTTTCCGCAGACAAGGACTCTGTAGCGGTCGGAAGCGTCGAGTAGCCTCTCCTTCAGGAGCATCGCCGCCCCGTGACCGATTATGCAGTCCCTCTCCATCTCCCCGAACCTCAGCCCGCCTTCCCTAGCGCGGCCCTCGGTCGGCTGGTGGGTCAGGACCTGGATCGGCCCGTGCGACCTCGCGTGGATCTTGTCAGCGACCATGTGGTGAAGCTTCTGGTAGTAGCAGGCGCCTATGAATATTTCAACAGGTATCTTCTCGCCCGTGACCCCGTTGTAAAGCACATCCTCCCCGGTGTTCTTGAAGCCGAATTGCTTCAAAATCGCCCTCAGCTCCATCTCCGGAGTGTTGCTGAATGGAGTCCCGTCCATACGCTTGCCGATGAACGCCCCGACCTTCCCCGCTATCATCTCCACAAGCATGCCGACGGACATCCTTGACGGGATCGCGTGCGGGTTTATCACGATGTCCGGAACGACCCCCTCCTCCGTGAAAGGCATGTCGGTGGTGTCCAGCACTATCCCGACGACGCCTTTCTGGCCGTGTCTCGATGCCAGTTTGTCACCTATCTCCGGGATTCTCTGGTCCCTCACCCGGACTTTTGTGAACAAGTTGCCGTCCAACGTGATCGATTTGAGTATCATGTCTGAGACTCCCTCCTCGCTCGGCCTCACCCTGATTGAGCTCTCGCGCCGCCCGTGCTCCTTCGCCAGCCCGAACTCGTCCATCTCCTCGAGGAATCTTGGCGGGCTGGTCTTCCCTATCAGGACATCCTCCCCTTTCACGTCCGTCTCCACCTCGATTATCCCGTCCTCGCCAAGGCTCCTGTATGAGCTGGTTTCCGCGTATCCCCTGATATCTTCTCCAGGCGTCTCAAACTTGTCCATCTCTCCGCCCGGGTACCTGATTTCCTCCGCCTCGTATATGCGGTAGAATGTCGTCCTACCGAAACCCCGCTCTATCATCGCCTTCTTCACGATGGCCGCATCTTCCATGTTGTATCCGCCGTAGGCGGAAATCGCGACAATGATGTTTTGTCCGGCCGCCCTCTTGTCGAAGCCGACAGCTTCCATGACCTTTGTCTTCACGAGCGGGACCTGGGGGTAGTGGAGGAAGTGTCCGCGCGTGTCGACTCTCGAGTGTATGTTGGTGAATGCCAGACCGAGCGCCTGCTTTGCCATATTCGCTCCGTAAGTGTTCCTGGGCGACTGGTTGTGCTCGGCGTATGGGACGAGCGCGGTGCTTATCCCCAATATCGCAAGCTGGTGCAACTCGACATGGGAGTGGTCGCTCGTGATTTCATTCGAGTAGACAGCTATTAGGGCGTTCTCCTCCTCGTCGGGGTCCAGGTACTCGATGACTCCCTGGTTGATCAGGTCTTTCCAGGCAAGCTCGCCCTTCCTGACCTTTTCTATTATCTCATCGGTCAACTTTGGTTTCATGTTTTCGACCACGATCAGGGGGCGCCTTATCCTCCCTGCATCGGTGTTGACCTTCACCTCATCCGTGTCGGCCCTGAACGTGACGTTGACCTGCTCATCGAGGTTCCCCTTTCTCCTGTTCTGGCGTATTTTGTCGGCGAGCTCTTTCCCGTTTTCAGATATCCCGACCAAACGACCGTTGATGTAAACTGCGGTCTTCCCTTTCCTCTCGCTGCTCTTCATTATCTTAGTGACGCCGAGCCTGCCGAGAAGTTTCTCGACCCTGCTCTCGTCTGTGCCTATCGAGATTTCGGCCGTTATCGCCAGGTTCTTAACGAGGCCGCAGTTAGGGCCCTCGGGCGTTTCCGAAGGACAGATCTTGCCCCAGTGCGTCGAGTGCAAGTCCCTGGCCTCGAAGTGTGGCTGGCTTCTGCTCAGCGGCGAGACGACTCTCCTCAGGTGTGAGACGGTCGCTATATAGTTCGTTCGGTCGAGAAGCTGGCTAACGCCAGTCCTCCCGCCTGGCCAGTTCCCGGTCGCGAGCGCGTGCCTTATCCTCTCGGTGAGGACGTCCGCGCGGGCAGCCGTCCTGAGGTTCAGCTCCCTGCCTCTCGCGTGTGAGCGCTCGAGCTGGTACTTGATGTCCCTGACGAGGTTCATGAATGCGAGCCTGAAGACGTTCTCGAGCAGGTCACCGGCGAGCTTTAGCCTCTTGTTGGCGTAGTGGTCCTTGTCATCGGCCCTGCGCCTTCCGAGCGCGAGGTCTAACACCTGCTCGGACATCCTGCCAAGATAGTAAGCTTTGTTCGGGCGGTCCTTCTGGTCGGTGCCTATGTGCGGGAGCAAATATTTGTCGAGGACTTCCTGAGCGCGCTGGAGCCGGTAGTTCCTCGGCTGTCCGATCGCGACGCGTTTCCCGATGAAGTCGAGGGCATCCTGCCTAGTCTTCACCTCTACTGCCTCTTGCAGGTTCTCGAAGAGCTCTCTAACTATTTCAGGATCATCAGAAACAGCCTCGACTATTTCCCTGTCGCTCTCGAGGCCCAAAGCTCGCACGATCACGACCAGCGGGACCTGTCCAGGCACAGCGGGGAATGAGACGCGCAGCAACCCGTCGCGCTTCCTCTCCACGACAACGAATGCGCGGAAGCCCCTGTGGCTTGAGAATACTTTCGCGACCTCTGTCCCGACGCGCTCGTCCCTCTCGACGAGGATCGCGTTCGAGGCGAGGTCCTCCTGCGCGACGATCACGCGCTCTGAACCGTTGACGATGAAGTAGCCGCCCGGGTCGAGGTAGTCCTCGCCGTTGGACATCAGGTCGTCCTCGCTCATGCCGCTCAGCCTGCAAATCTTCGATTTCAGCATGACGGGAAGCTCGCCGATGTAGACATCCTCCGGAGGTTGGACCCGGCCGCCGATGTCGAGGCTCATCTCCAAAAAGACCGGCGCCGTGTAGCTCAGGTTCCTGAGCCGCGCCTCGTGGGGCCAGAGCTTCGGCCTGGAGCCGTCCGCCTCCTTGACAGATGGCTGCTCGAGCCTTATCTTCGCGAATTTCACATCAACGCCTTCGATGTCGAGGTCGATCCCGCTTATCTCATCAATGACTTGCTGGAGGCCCCGCTCGACAAAATCGTTATAAGAATCAAGGTGCTGGCGGACGAGGCCCTTTTCCTTGAAAAAAGATTCAACAATCGGCCAAGTTTCTTGCATTCAATCAACCCTCGATCACGTATCTGTACGCCAGGACCTTCCCGGCAGTCGGACTTTTTCTCGTGATCTTGACGATGTCGCCCGGTTTCGCGCCACAAGCCATCGCTGCCGGATCGTTGCTCCTTATCCTCGGCATCTGGAAGGCGCCGATCTTGAAGCGCTTAAGCAACTCTTTGGTTTCCTCCTTTGACAACACCTTATGGTCCGGCACGAGCTCGTGCCCCAACACATCCCATTTTTCCGTCATGAGGTTTCACCGCAAAGCGGGCCCGGTGGGATTCGAACCCACGACACCCGGCTTAAAAGGCCGGTGCGCTAGCCAGACTGCGCTACGGGCCCCAAAAAGCGGCTGTCCTTTTTTGTGTTCGCTATTAACGTTGAAACCGAGGGCTTATAAATACTTTTGATTGGGGGACTTTGAAGTTTTTCGATGTTTTGGATTAGACGGGCATAAACATCAGGCGCCCTGGCCGAGATTTGAACTCGGGGCAAAGCCTATCTGCGGAAACCGCGACAGGGCTTTATGTTAGACCGGGCTACACCACCAGGGCACCATTTCTCTAGATATTTTTCCAACTTAAGACGTTTGTGAGGAATCGCAATCCTCGGCAAAAGATAATTTTTTAGCCAATCGACGTTCTTTTTCGACACGACGAATTCTATAGTCCACCAAGAACCCCGGATTATCCTTCCATAGTATACATGACTTTTGCTTTGCCAATACATCGAAACCTTGCAATTCATGTTCATTTGTATCGCATTTCTCAGCGCATAGTTCGGTTTTCCATTGCTGATCCTTATGCAGCACTGAGGGGTTTTTCTGCTGTACCCCCTGGAGCGGATATCGCCGTCACCATCAATCACACCTGCCAGATACGTGCCAAACAAAAATGGATTTTGAGAGATCCAAAGTGGGATGGTCATATCGCGAAAACGTATTTCTAAATTTTCCAGTGGTTCAAGCAAACATTTGACGCTTGTCCCTACTTTGTACCTGCCGTCGGAAAAGCGATGTATTTTCAGCTTTCTTCCCAAGCTAGAATCAAAATTTTCTGCAAATCTTTCGAGCATGGGCAACGATTTCTCGCCCACGGCAAGTGATATTTCGAAGACGCGAAAATCATTTCCATTCTTCTTGGAGATGTAAGACGTCCTTTTTCCATCCGAATGCAATGCACCTAGCCAATAAGCCAAATCTGCATTTTTCACCAAGTCCATCTCATTCCCGATCCAAATTCGGAAATTCATTTAAGCGGTTTGTCCACACGGGTCGCCGAAAGTAATCTTAGAATAACAGTAAGAAAAGGGCCGGCAGCGTATCGGAGTTCCCCATGGCTCGCGCACATGAGTACAGTCCAGATCGCATGGCGGGTTTAACTTCCGGGATCGGACGAGACCGGGTGGGACCCCGCCGCTATGACCGCCAACCCAAAATTAATTGAAATTTCTTGGTTTTATAGATTACCTATATCATTTGGAAGGCAGCGTGAACTGGAATATGGAGCCCTTCCCGAGCTGGCTCGTCACCCAAATCTTCCCGCCGTGCGCCTTCACTATCTCCTTGCATATCGCGAGGCCGAGGCCCGTCCCGCCGTACTTCCTCTTCCCGGAGCTGTCAGCCTGGTAGAATTTCGTGAAAAGCTTGCCCACGTCTTTTCGCCCAATACCGATTCCGGTGTCGACGACTTGCACGAGCACAGAGTTGCCGGTCTTGCTCGCCTTGAGGGTGATCCCGCCCTTGTCCGTGAACTTTATCGCGTTGTTCAGGAGGTTCGTCAGCACCTGCGTGATCCTCACGGCGTCGCCCTTGATAGTCGGCAGGTTCTTTGGAACGACCTTCTTCAGGTATATCTTCTTCTCCTTCGCGAAAGGCTCTGCGCTCGAGACGGCGTCGTTCGCGAGGCTCTCGAGCCTGACCTCCTCCATGTTGAACTTCATGACCTTCGACTCCAGCTTCGCGATGTCGAGGATGTCGCCGACGAGCCTCTGCAGCCTCTTGGTGTTCCTGATCGCGATCTCTAGGCTCTCCCTGTCCTCGGAGTCGAGCTTTTTCTTGTCAATCAATTGCAAGTAACCGACCATCGGGACCATTGGCGTCTTCAGCTCGTGCGCGGCCATGTTCATGAACTCGGTCTTGAGCTTGTCCACGGATTTCAGCTTCTCATGCGCGCGCCTGATCTCGGCCTCGTGCATATCCTTGATCCTGAGCAGCTGCCTCGTGTATCGCAGCGAGTTAATGATGATCGCCAGCTCTACTATCACGAGGGAGACGAGGGCGACGAAGGCCCCGATGATTATGATGTCTATGTCTGCCAAACCATCACCGCGATTTCCGTTCTGTTCACGATTCCAGGAGCTCCTTTACCTTGGCCACAAGCTCGTCGGGGTCGAAAGGTTTTGAGATGTATTTCGGCATCCCGAACTTGAACAATTTCACTTGCGCTTGCGGGCCGATGTCGAGCGCCGAGAGGAAAGCTATCTTCTGGTTTTTGTTCATCGTCTTTATCTTTTCGAAGACCTTGTAGCCGTCGATGCCCGGCAGCATGATGTCGAGCAGGATCAGGTCTGGTTTGTCCTTTTCGTAGTTCTTGACGCAATCTTCGCCGTTATCGTAGCCGACGAAATCGTAGCCTTCTCTCTTCAATATCTTCTCGATCAGAGCCAAGGTTTCGGGGCGGTCCTCGATCGCCATTATTTTTTTCGCCATTCCACCACTTCATGTTTGTTTACTGAAATCAATCGCTCGGCGTGGTTTTATCTTTTTTGAAAATGGTTCGGAGATGGTCCCGCGGGGGAGATTTGAACTCCCGACATGTCGGTGGCCGCTAAGGATCTACAGCCGACCACTCTAACCAGGCTGAGTTTGCGGGGCGGTTTCGCGCCTTACCGCGGGACGCGGGACCAGTTTAAGGTGAAATTCGTTTGTTAAAAATCTTCCTTATTTCTTCGCAGTTTTTATCGTGGATTTTTTCCGCTGTCCCGGCCAGCAGATCGGGCAGGACCCGCCGCCCGAATATTCGTGCCCGCGACTGCAAACTTTACGCCGCGTCATTTTCCCAACTCAAGTTGTTTTGATTTCTATTAAATCGTGAAGCCGGCGCACCGCACGGAGCTTCTCCTCGTTGCCGAGCCTAGCCCCGTCAATCGCGTTTTTCAAAATGTCTATCGTCTTCTGGTACGTTGGGCGGTCAACCGGGTAAGGTATCCCATCCTTCCCGCCGTGCGCCCAGCAGTACTTTGTGGGGTCCTTCCATGACGGCGGCTTCCCGTAGACGAGTTCAGAGACGAGCGCCAGCGCGCGGATAGACTTCGGTCCTATTCCGCGGAGTGAGACCAGCTCCTCGTAGCTACTCGGCTGGATCTCGTAGGCGGCCTTCAGGGCCCGCATCGTGCGCTCCGTGAGTTCATCGATCGTGTGGCGCGCGGGCATGACAAGGATCTTCTGCGATTGCGAACGTTCGCAATAATCCTCAAGCGAAAGTTGCCCCGCCTTCCGGACGTACGGGCCGAGCCTAGTCGGGCAGTCGCGGACCAGGTCAAGGCTCGTCCCCCGCGCTTCCTCGCTCTCGCCCGCCGTCATATCGAGGACGGAACTTTCAACGCGCTCGGAGGCGATTCCCGAATGCGGCTCCTCGACAAATTCCGAAACGTTTTCGGAGAGCCAGTGGTATCGCCTGGCGAACATCTCGTTCATCCCCTGCTGGACGACAGCCCAGTCGCCGTCCTCGCTCATGATGAAAGTGTGGTGGTAAAGCTGGTAGCCGTCCTGGACGCACGAGTTGTCGACCTTGGCGGCCATCCTGCTCGCATACTTGAGTCGCTCGACTTTTTTCGAGCTCAGCGAAAAGACACCGGAAACTTTTTCAATCTCATCTGGCGTCTTCCTGGAGACTTTCCCCTTCCCGCCGCAGACCGCAACGCCAAGCTCTTCGGGCTTTATCGCCTCCTTCAGGGCGCCCATCGTAGTTGTGGTCGTCCCGCTTGAGTGCCAGTCGAAGCCCATCACGCAGCTCAGAGCTTGGAAGAAGAAAGGATCTGCGAGCCTCCGAAGCAACTCTTCCCTCCCGTACTCCTCAACTATAATCGTCGAGATCTCCCCGCTCAGCTTCCTCATCCGGCCGAAAAGCCATGCTGGGCATTTGCCGCCGTGCAAAGGAAGCTGCGCCATGCCTACTCTTCTCAACAAATCACCGGCTTTCTCTACCCGACAAAATTAAAGCTGTTTTTGAGGAGGGGTGGGCGGAAGTATTATTTTTCGCGGGGGGATGTCGAATTCCTGAATGGATTTTTAAGTCAACGAAAATAATCATCTCTGAGTCAACCATGACCGATTGTCCAGTTTGCGGAAAAAACAACCCGGATAACCAAAGGTCATGTTTCTGGTGCGGGGCCGACTTGACGGCGGCGAAAGCCGTGAAGATGGAGATCCGAGCTCCAACCGAGCCAAAACCGGTCGCAAAAGTCCAAGTCCCGGAACCGAAAGCCATGGCAAAATTCGAGCAGCCCCGATCTCAGAAGATTGAAATCCCGTCACCGGCGGCCGAGAGGAAGATCCAACAAGCCATTCGTCAGCCCGAACAAACCAAGGATTATCTAAAACTAGCGCTGATTATAGCAACTATCGTCGTCATCGTTCTGGCGGCAATACTTTTCTTGGCATTGGGTCGTCATTGAATAGGCAATATTTATTTCGTCAGGTAATATCCAGCAGACTTTTCCCTAGCCACGCGTTTCGCGTATCCCTTGTTGACGAGCTCGAGGACCGCGTTGTTCATCATTCCCTTGGGCATGTTGGAAGCCCGCATCACGTCGTCGGCCGTCTTCAGGGCGTTTGGGTTCGTCGCCCCGATCTTCTTCAGCGTGTCGTACACTTTCTGCGCGTTCGGACTCAAATCACTCATGTTACCACCTCGTTACCTCTCTTTTTCTAAAATGGCGCCTTTTAAGCCTTGCCGGTTATTTTCATGCCCATGTCGATGGCCGGCGCTTTCATTGTCATGTAACTCGATGAGACCACGTCGACCCCCGTCGCAGCGAAATCCCCGATGTTCTTCAGGGTTATCCCGCCGGACGCCTCGAGCAGGACCTTGTCGCGCAGCTTCTTCCTTTCAAGAAGCCTCACGGCCCGCCTGACCTGGCTCGGGGTCATGTTATCCAAGAGGATTATATCCGCGCCAGCCTGTGCGGCAGGAACTACGTCTTCAACTTCCGCGACCTCGACCTCGACTTTCCCCTTGTTCGTGGCCTTGGCCATCTTCACGGCCTTCTCAATCGAACCGACGATCTTGAGGTGGTTTACCTTGATCAGGATTTGCTCGCTCAGGTTGTACCTGTGCGGTTCGCCGCCGGCTATGATGACGGCGCGCTTGTCCAGGTATGTCAGGAGCGGTGCTGTTTTCCTAGTTGCAGAAACGCGGATTTTTGGGTTTCTTCCCCTGGCCTTTTCCACCATCTCTTTCGTGGCGGTGGCGATCCCGCTCATCCTCATGAGGAGGTTCAGGGCAACGCGCTCCGCCCCGAATATTTTTTTGGCCGTCCCCTCGACCCTGATCACTTCCATCCCTGGCTTCACCGATGAGCCGTCCTCCACGAGAATCTCTGAAAAAACACCGTTCTCGCTGAAAACGGAAACCGTTTCCACCGCCCCGGCAAGAACGCATGCCTGCTTAGCGACGATTACCCCCCTCGCTTTTTCGCTGCTTTTCAAAAGGGCGTTCGACGTGATGTCGCCGGAAGCGATGTCCTCCGCGAGCATTTCCTTTATTTTCTTCTTCAAGTCCACCATTTGCCTCACCTATGTCCCGATCCTTACAGCCTCGCTCAGATTTTTGAGTGTCCTGACAGCGGAGAGCGCCGCGAGGTAGCTTGTCTTGCGCGAGTCCGGGAAAGGCAGGTTCCTGGCTATCGTCACCAACTCCCCGGATTTTCCCCGCACGATTATCTCGTGGACGTTCTTCCTGAGCTTGGGGTCGGCGATTATCCTCACACGGGTCTTGTCGAGGCCTATTCCAGCAAGGCTCAAAGTCGCGGCGACGTTCACGCTAGCTGGGAACGCTTTGACTGCTTTGCGGGCCGGGCCGTCGAATATCAATCGCGGCTTTTTCAAATTCTTCAAATTGATCCCGCGTTTTTTGATGTATTCGCCGTAGGCGAGCGCTGCCGGCGGCTTGCTTGTCGTCAGGATGACCCGCCTGATTTTTCCGATGGCCGCCGCTTTGACGCCGTCTATCCCGAGAATCGCGCCGGATGGGATGAAGACTCGGCGTTCGTTTTTGTCCGCGGCTTTCCTGACGCTGTTCAAGAGTTTTTGGTCTGAGAATGCGCCGACCGACATCACCATGAGGTCCTTTTTGGAGTTCAGGACGTCGAGCGCGTACTGCTCGACCGCGAGCTGGGAGGCGGACTCGATCACGAGGTCGACATCCTCATCCGCGTATATGTCGGTGGCGGCGGCGGCTATTTTCGGTTTTGAACGTAGTTTCTTGACGAGTTTCTCTGACTTGTCGCGCCTTATGTCGTATAACCAGACCAGCCTGGCCTCGCCCGCCACGCCCTTGTCGATGGCCTTTGCAAGCGTCGTGCCTATCGCACCGCAGCCGATTATCGCGACGTATAGTTTCATCAACCTCAATAGTATTCGACGCTTTTAATTTTGGTGTTTTTGGTTTGCAGGATATGGAAATGGTGGGCCCGGAGGGATTCGAACCCTCGATCTCCACCGTGTCAGGGTGGCGTCATAACCAACTGGACTACAGGCCCACAACCTACATAGAGTAAAGGACCTATTTTGTTTTTGCGGTTGGAAGTGAAAAAATGGGTTCAAATCTGGTGAAAGCGGCTCTGGGTGAGATGCCCGCGGACGTCGTTCTGAAGAACGGTAATCTCGTGAACGTCAACACGGCGGAGGTCGAGAGAAGCGTAGACGTCGCCGTGAAAGACGGCAGGGTGGCGCTTGTCGGCGATGCGAAGCACTGCGTCGGCGACACCACGAGAGTGGTCGACATCCGAGGGGAGTTCATAGTTCCAGGCCTTCTTGACGCCCACATCCACATCGAAAGTTCCATGCTTACATTGACCCAGTTCGCTAGGGCAGTTTTGCCACGGGGAACGACCGGGGTTTTCATAGACCCCCACGAGATTGTGAACGTATTGGGGCTCAAAGGAATGGAAATCCTGATGGAAGAGGGAAAGAGGCTGCCGCTGAAAGTTTTCTTCGAGGTCCCGTCATGCGTGCCTTCTGCGCCAAGCCTCGAGACGAACGGTGCCGAGCTAGGACCGAGAGAGGTCGCCAGCGCGATGAAGTTTGGGAACGTGGTCGGACTCGCCGAGATGATGAACGTTCCAGGCGTCCTTTCAGGCGACGAGACCGTCAGCCGTAAACTGGAAATCGCGAAGGGTTTTGGGCGGGTAATCGAGGGTCACGCTCCGGGGATGGGCGGCAAGGAGTTGGCAGCGTACATATCAGCCGGAATTCACTCGGACCACGAGTCCTCGGTTGGGAAGGAGGCTGTGGAAAAGTTGAGGAGAGGGATGAAGCTGGAGATTCGCGAGGGTTCGGCCGCAAGAAACCTCTCGGCTCTGATGAAAGATATAGTGAAGCTTGTGTACGATACCAGGCACTGTCTTCTGGCTACTGACGACAAGCATCCCGGCGACCTATTGAAAGAGGGGCATATAGACCATGCAATCAGGTTGGCGATAAAAGAGGGGGTAGAGCCGGTCGAGGCAATCCAGATGGCCACCCTGAACACGGCCGAGCACTTCGGGATTCTAGAGCTCGGTTCGATCTCGCCCGGAAAAGTCGCTGACATCGTCATTGTGAAAGATTTGGAGAAGTTCACGGCCGGCCGAGTTTTCGCGAGCGGCAAGCTCGTGGCAGATAAAGGAAGGATGATTGCAAAGTTACAAGGTTTCGCTTACCCGGATTTCACCAAGGCAACGATTAATCTGAAGAAAAAACCGGTAGCTAAGGATTTCACCGTCAAGGCGGGTTCAGGTTCCAAAACCAAGTCAAAAGTCATCTGTGTCATGGATGGTGAGATAACAACCGAAATGGAAATTCTAAAACTAAAATCCAAAAATGGAGAATTCCTGCCGGATGTTTCAAAGGATGTCATCAGGGCCGCTGTCGTGGAGAGACACAGGAGAACCGGGAACGTCGGGCTCGGCTTCGTCCGCGGCTTCGGGTTGAACAAAGGGGCGCTGGCTTCAAGCGTCGGTCACGATTCGCACAACATCACAGTTCTCGGAGTTGAAAAGGAGGAGATGGCGGTTGCAGTCGACGAGATTCAAAAATCAGGAGGCGGCCAGGTCGTGGTCCTGAACGGGAAGGCAATCGCCAAGGTTGAACTTCCGATAGCCGGGCTCCTGTCGGAAAAGCCAGCCGAGGATGTCGCCAGGGAGGTCGATGCACTCAACCTGGCCGCGCGCAGGCTCGGCACAAAGCTGAAGTCGCCTTTCATGACGATGGCTTTCCTTTCACTTCCCGTAATCCCGAAACTGCGGTTGACTGATAAAGGTTTAGTCGACGTTGAAAAGTTTTCAATCGTGAACCTGCTCGATTGAGAGTTGCGGAAGTATTTTAGCCGAATGAAGCGCGAATAATTCGGGGTTAAAATGGTCCGATGTCCGAATTGCGGCAGAGACAACCCACCTACTTTCAGAAGATGCTACTGGTGCGAGAGAGACCTCTCCTTCGAGGTTCAGCACTGGATGGAGCACGCCGACGAGCCCACTCCCTCTCCGGAATCGGTCAAAAAGCCCGCCAAGCCAAGGAAGATGATGTTCGGGAACTTGGCTGCGCTGGGCTATTTTTTGGCATTCATATCCCCCGTAGCGGTGTCCTTCGTGGCGCTACCGGCCGTGGCCCTGCAAATGGTCCTCCTTCTGGGCGTCGCCGGAGTGTTCATGTTCTCCAAGTTGTGGAACCACATAAGCTGGCCCCTGGAAGACGAGCGAATGAAGTTGCTGGCGTTTTTCTCGGTTGGCCTGGCACTGCTGGGTGCAATTTTCCTCTCTTATGCCGCCCCGCTTTTCGCAGAGACGGAATTGCGCAAGCTTGACAGGCTGCTGGCGGGGTGGGGGGTCGCGACCTACCTGATAGTGGCCGTGGTACTGATCTGGCTGATCAAATATTTTTTCAAAGGCAGTTCCGAGTCAAACACCATCTCGCTCCTTCTCGCAGTAAACATCGCCGGACTCGTCGGATTATTTTTCTTTGACCCGTTCATGTGGGTCTTCATAGGAAGCTTAGTCGCGCTGGTCTTGGCGCAGATAATCCTCCACGCGAACAGCCTCTTGAACGCGGGTTTCAAGCTGGAAAACAATTTCCTCAAGATGGCCGCGCGCGCGATGTATGCTGTCATCCCCGCTTTCTTGGTCGGAGTCGCGGCGCTTGTCCTCGTTGCCCAGCCGAGCCAGATAGTCGACAAGATTCTGTTCGGTGGGATTACGGTTTCCCGGGTTTCCGCGGCGGCGGGTGTTTTTGCATTCTTGTCGGTCGCCCAGATATTCATTTCAATAGCCGTGGTTGTTCTGGCGTCGACCGCGTTCTCTAGTATGATCGAGAGGTCTAGACCACTCCTGAGCAAACCCATCATCATAGACGGCACCCCCCCGATTACGACATCCAAGGGCATGGTATTTTACAAAAGAGAAATCGCATACATGGGCGGCATCATAGCGGCTTTCATGGTGATAGGGTTCGTTGGCTCAAGCATGTATGTCCAGCGAATCTACGGCATATCGTCAATCACCGGCACCGGCATCAACGCGACCGCGAGCGGAATCATCCTCGACAAGGATTCGAGCGCCGCCGCCGACTTCAGCAACGGGAAGGCCACGGTAAATGTGGAGATATTGTTGGACAAGATAGACAACGTTCTCAATTCCGGCTCCCCGCTCAAGGTAAGGTTGCAAAGCCCCAGCGAGTCCTGGTCGACCGGAGACATGAGCATTGCGGATTCCGGCAAGACCGAGGCGAATTACGGGGAAAACATAGTCATGGACGGAGTCCTGGACTTGCGTGAAACGACCGACAACCTTTACTTCAAAATCACAATCCCAACAACGGCACAAGGCGACGTCGACATCGGCACGAGCATACTGATCGAATTGTGGCCGACCACCGATGACGCGAGCGCACCTGACGGCGGCATTTCCGAGGCAAGTTTCGACGAGAACTGCCCCGACGATTTCTGGGACGAGGGAGGGACGATCTCGGTCTATCTTCTTGGTGCGAACGATTTCATAGACCTGAGCGGGCAGAATGCTGCTGGCCTGGTGGGACTGCAAGTAGGCAACGCTTGAAAGTCCGTTTTTAGTCTATTCTCATAGCGAGACTCGTCGAGCCAACAACCCAACCTAGGAGGTCCCGAGCGCTTTGAGTGTAAAGTGTAATTTCAATAACGATCATTTTGCCTTTTTGTTCTATGGTCGCGTTGGAGCCCCCAGTCCAATAAGTTCGGACATAATTTTCAAGCCCACCGAGGGTCTCTGTTGCAAATTCTTGATTTTCGTAAGAATAGACTGTTTTGACTTTGCATAATCCATTCTCCGTTTGATTTATGGAATATCCTAGTATTTCTTCGTCGTGTGGGGACAGCAGCGATCTTCCAATGCTGAATAGAGTACCGCCGGTTATTTCAGTTTTAACTTCATCGTAGGCGGTATTTTCGTACATTGAATCGTTGTCTCCCTTGAGGACGTCTATAAAAGTTTTAACGTCCGATGCAAAGCCGCTGACAATCTTGTCGTCAATTATCGCCGTGGAAGAGTACCAGCTGTAAATCTGGTAACCTTTGTAGTTTTCCACCTGATAGTTTTCAAACAATTTCATTACGTTCTCGTAATCGAAACGACCGCCCAGAACGCCGATACCGCTAGTCCAAAGTACATAATCTACCGAATCGGAAGCAAAAGAACCGGATGAAAGGTAATCCGATTCGATATCAGCATACCATTCTTGCAGCCCAGGCGTTTCTCGCATAGTGTGCAAATCACCATATTGAAAAGAGTAAGCTGATTGAGGAACCATCTTCATTACCTGTTCCGCCGTCATTTGTTGCGCAGGACTATTGCTGGTTCGTAACAAAACGTAGGAGCCTATCGATGAAACCGCCACGACCATTGCGACAACTGCGACTAATTTGTAACCAACGCCTCGGTTTTCTGCAAGGACGACAGTTGCATCTGCAACCGGCTTTTCAGGTGCAAATTCTTTTTCAGCAGCCGACATTTTCACCCCATCCGACGAAAATATACGCATGTCATCTATTTAGGTTTTGTAGTGGTGGACCGGGCGGGAATTGGACCCGCGACCTCTCCCATGCCAAGGGAGCATTCTACCACTGAACTACCGGCCCACAGACCTAGTTTGTCAATTCACAATTAAATCAATCGTTTCGGCGCTTTGAGCTCTCTTCCCGCCATCTTTCCATTATCGCCAGGACTTCATCGTCCGAGACGTCGTACCAGTTCGCGTAGACCTGTGCCACCGCGTAGAAATTTTCAGGAACTTCCAAGACAACGATCTCGTCGACCAATTCCCCGACGCTTTCAACAACGTCCCCGCTGGTCACGGGCACCGCCACGATTATCCTTTTCGCCTTTCTTTTCCTGCACATCATTATCGCCGCTCTCATGGTCGAGCCCATCGCAATCCCATCGTCGACAAGAACCACGATTCTACCCCTGATTTCTGGAAGAGGCGCCCCGCCCCTGAGGACTTTAACCCTGCGTTTGATTTCCTTCTTCTGTTCCTCGATGATCACGTTCACTATTTCCTTCGGGACATATCTGGCCGCATCCTCGAAGATGAAAGTGCTCCCGTCCTCCGCGACCGCCCCGAAGCCGGACTCCGGGTTGTCGGGGTATGGCAACTTCCTCGAAACCAGAATGGAAAGCTCCGCGTTCAAAAACTTCGCAACGTGATAACCGACCTCGACCCCTCCGCGCGGGATGCAAAAGACTAGGACATTCTTGTCTTTGTACTTGTGCAATGCCAGCCCGATCTTCTTCCCGGCGTCAGCCCTGTTCCCGAACACCGCTATCCCCCTTCGCCTCTCCCTTCTCCTCCTTTCCGAGGAGGAGCCCCAACAGAGTTTTCTGGTCTATCTCGGCCCTCGTCCGCCACCCGATGTACAGGAGCCCCGTCTCGTCCTCCGAGAGGTAGCCCCGCCTGATGAAGCGGTCGATCGTCGCCTCGACCCTCCACTTTGGGAACTTTTCCTTCAGCGTCCGCTCGATCTCCTTTAGCTGGGCCTTCCCTCCCTTCGCGACGATGTATGATATCGCGACGGTCAGCATCGCCATGTCGTCGATTCTCCACCCGAAGGTCCTTGTCTCGGTGAGCGTCGGGTGCCCCTTGAAAGTTATGAAATATCTGTCGGACTCCGAGCCCTCCTCACCCTCCTTTACGAGCTTGACCTCCAGCCCCAGCATAGCGAGTTCCCCGTCGAGCATCTTCAGGACCTCTTCGTAATTGCGCCCGATCGCCTTCTTCAGCTCCCACCTCTTCGCGCCGGGTTCCATGTGGTGCCGGAAGAAGAGCAACTGCGCAGCCTTCGCGAGCTTCTGCCGCGCTTCAGCAGCGTCTTCCTTCGCCCTTTCAGTTTTCTCCACCTTTTCTCCTCCTTTCCCACTCCTCGCGCGTCACAGGGATAGCGAGCGAGAAGACATCCGTCGCCTTGAGCCCCCGCGGCTTCGCGAACGGCCTTAGGATTATCTCCTCTTCGAGAGGGATCACGTCTATGGTCGCAAGGCCGCCAGTCACCAGAAAGCTCACGAGCCAGGCCATTTTGGTGGTCTCCTCGAAAGTCCGCGCCATTATGAAATCCCAGTATTTGATCTCGCCCTTCTCGCCAACGGCCGATTGCAACTCCTCCCAGATATCCTTCATCAGCTTCGAGAAGTCATCCTCTGAGGAGACGCCCATCTTCTCGAGCTCGTCGCGCGAAATCTTCCCGGTCAAAAGCTCAGTCGTCCCGAGCTCGCCCCACCTCTCGCTCAGCGGCGGGAGCTCCGTCCAGTAATCTTTCGACTCCTTGATGCCGTGAGGCGATATCGATTCCAACTCGACGATCGGGTGCCACGATTTCATCAGGACTTCGGACAAATCCTCGGAAGAGAGCGCGTGCAATTTCAGCATTATCAGCAGCGGGTCAAGGTAGAGTAACGAAGACTTGTGCTTTATCCACTCACCCTGCTGGTAGACGACCTCCGCAAGCCCGAGCATCGCCTGGATGTCGAGATAGAGGTCCTCGTGGGCCTTCAGCTTCGGAAGGATTTCCCTGAGCCTGTCGAGGAATTCCTGGACTTTGACGTCGAATGGATCTATGCCCCTCTGCTGGACCGACTCGCAGAGGTCGATTATCCTGAGCATCAGTTCCTTTTTCTCGCTCGTCATCAGGAAGCCACCTTCGCCTGTGAAGTGCCGGCCACGTTCTGGACAGTCACCACGCTCGGCACCTGTTCGATGTGGACGAGCCTCCCAGGAGTTATCAGGACGTATTGCGTTTTCTCGCCTTTCAGGGAGTCGATTATGCTCTGCATTATCGTTTCGCGGTTTCTCGGGTCGAGGTGCGCCTCGAACTCGTCGATGGCCCTAAGCGGGGACTTTATCCTCCTCTGCAGCGAAAGCAGGAAGCACATCAGGGATGTCGTCCTCTCGCCGCCGCTCTGGGTGTAAGCGTTGAGGACCTGAGGCTCGGCGCCTCGGAACCCGACAGAGAGCTCGAGTCCCGCCTCCTCGATGTCTTGCGGGTCCGTGAGCTTCACGTCGCCAGTGGCGTGGACTTTCTCGAGCATCCTCACATATTCCAGCTTGACCTCGCGAAGGAGCTTGTTCACTTCGTCCTGCCACTTCTGCTTCCTGAGGTCCAGATCCTCGAGGGCCCTCCGCCTGTTCGCCTCGGCGACCCTTGCTTTCTCCTCGAGTTCCTTGATTGTGCTCTTGTAGCTCGCGTACATCCTCTCGACATCGGGTGAGACGTCCGCGAGCGTTCCGAGCTGGACGTTGACGAGCCTGAGCTCATCCATCACGTCCTGTGGTTTCCTGTTCGTGACGACTTTCTTCCCGAGCTTCAGCGCCTCGGCCTCCACCTCATCCAGCTCCCTTTTCGCGCGCCTCAGTTCCGCCTGCCCTTTCTTGATGTCGCCCTCCACCAGGTCGGTCCTGAAGTTGAGGACGGCGATCTTCACCTTTGAGTTTATGTAGCCCTCCCTGGTCTTCTCTATCTTTTTCTTCGTCTCGACCAGCCTCGCCTCGTGGGTCTTTGCGCGCGGCCCAGCCTCCTTCAGGGATGTCTTCGCCCTAGCGACGTCGGCGTCCAATCGCTGGATAAGAGTTTTCATCTCAGGCATGCGCAGCTTTTCCAGGGAAACCTTCAGGTCCTCCGCGAGCTTGGCTTGGGTCTCGCTCTCGGCCTGCGCCCTCTCCTGCTCAATCAGTCGCTGATAGGATGAGTCTATCTCGAAGTCTAGCTCACTTATCTCGGCCTCTTGACTTTTCTCCTGCGCCGTGGCCTTCTTGAGGTCCTCTTTTATCTCCTTGAGCTCAGCCTCGAGTTCGTGCAGCCCCGCTTTGATGGAATTAACCGACTCGTCCTGCTTCCCGAATTTCGCCCACGCATACTCGAGCTCCAGGTCCTTCTTCTTTCCATCGAGCTCGCGCCTGCGCTCGAACCTCTTGAACTCGTCCTCCCAGTAGCTGAGGGTCTCGCGCGCCCTTGCCAGTAGGTTCGCTATCGACTCCTCCTCACTCATGGCGTGGGAGAGCTTCTGCATGGCGTCGATTATCCTCTCTCGGTATTCCTTCAGCCCGACCGCCTCTTCCACCATCTTCAGCTTCTCCTTCGGGTCTATCGCCCCGAAAACGTCGATCATGTTCTGGTGCATTATGATAAGCAGGTTGTCGGGGTTCAACGCCAGGCGCTCGAGCAGCCTCGTGACCTCCGCCTTGATCACGGACCGCCCGTTTATCTCGTGCCAGTAGTTCCCGTCGCGACTCAGATATCTCGAGAGCACGACGGAGTCGGCGTCTATCGCCGCGATCGGGCGCTTCCCGTCGCGGGCGGCGTTGTTGAATACCAGGCTCACGCGGCCGAGCTTCTCCCCGCGCTTTATCAAGTCGCCTAGCTTTCTTGAGCGCTCGGTGTATGTCTGCCCGACCGCCACCGCCAGGCCAAGCAGGATAGATGACTTCCCCGCGCCGTTAGGCCCACTGATTATGTTGAGCCCGCTCTTCAGGGGGATCTTAGAATATTTGTGGCTCATGAAGTTCTCGAGAATTATCTCTCGAACCAGAACGTCAGAATCCCTAACCATTTTCCCAACTGATTTCAACTTATAATATTAAAGCATCTAAAGTAGTTTTTTTCTTTGGATAAAAATGGTGCTGGTAGCCAAAGTTTTCGAAATAAAGGAGAGCCTCGACATCGCGACAATGGCGAGGAAGCTCAAGGACTTCAAGGAGGAGCAGCCCCATGGAGAGAAAGGGAAGGAAAAGCTCACCATGGAAATAATAGACATGAAGCTTGAGAAGGGCTCGATTTCCGGGATTTTCAGCAAGGACTTCGTTCTCAGCAGATACTACAAGCGCGGCCTCGTGGAGACGCTCGTGACGGAGGAGGTTCCCTTCTGGATCACCCAGCACAAGGACAGGACGTTCCTGATGGCATTGGCCCCGTCGAAGGCGCGTGGCGTGAAAAAGCTCCTGACTAATTACGTGGCCAACAAGATCAGCGAGATACTATTCATAAAGGTGGGCGCGATAGTCGAGACCAACATCACCCACGCCACCCTGAAGAAGTTGCACGAGTCGAACCCTCAGGCGACCAAGCTGATCTGGTTCGACAACGTCGATTATCCAGGCGTTGGGAAGCTGGCACTCGCGGGGTCGGGACTGGCGGACACTAAGATATACAAAGGTTACATGGAGCACGGGAAACTGTGGTATGTGGTTTATGAGATAAGGAAGAGAGGGCTCACGGTCGGCATCGCGAGGAACTGCGTGGTCACCCTTTTCAGCCGCTCGGAGACGAAAGACTTCGTGAACTATGTTATAGAGGATATTTTGCCGATAATTTCCGACTGAAATCGGAATGTCCGAAATTGTTCAACAGTGAATATATCTAAATACTTCGAATTCTAAATATTGTTTTCGGAAGGTTAATGAAGAAGGCAGACCTGCACGTCAGAACTACAGCGTCTATGGGGCACGTAACTCCGGCCGAAGCTGTTGATTTGGCTAAGAAGAACAAATTGGCTGCGATTGCGATAGTGGACCACGAGACGGTGGAGGGAATAGCTGAGGCTATCGAGGCGGGCAATGCGCAAGGAATCGAGGTCATCCCCGGCGTTGAGCTCATGTTCGAGGCGGGGCCGCACGAGGCGCACATCATCGGCTATTTCATCGACTGGCACAACAAGATACTGCTGACAGAGATCAAGATGTCGCAGACTGCAAGGGCCCAGAGGATCCAGAGGACGGTCGACAGACT
>DYTO01000002.1:75723-96870 GCA_020725895.1 Candidatus Hadarchaeum sp.
TTCGATGAGGTCATGACGCAGGCGGGCAGGGCGGCGGTGGTCGGGCGCTCGCACGTCGCGACTCTTTTGGTCAAGAAAAAAATCGTGAAGGATTTCCGTGACGCGTTTGAAAAATATCTTTCGCACGGGAAACCGGCATACGTGCCGAAGTACCAGTTGCCGTTATCGGAGGCGATGCAGCCGATTCTCGACGCGGGTGGCATCCCGGTTCTCGCCCACCCGAAGTATAACAACGCCGAGGATCTCCTCCCGGATTTCGTGCAGCACGGGCTCAGGGGCGTGGAGGTTTACCATCCCAGCCACACGCCAGATGACGTCAAGAGGTACAGGGCGTTCGCGGAAAAACACAACCTCATCGAGGTTGGCGGGTCTGATTCGGGCAAGACGCCCGTCGGTGCCGTGACAGTCCCTTACAAGGCCGTGGAGCAGCTGAAGATGGGGTGGCGCGAGGTCCCGAAGGAAATAAGGAAGCTGATGAAGTAGGTTGAGGAGATGTTCGCAGATCTGCACGTGAGGACAGTCAAATCGATGGGGCGCGTGACGCCCGTCGAGGCGGTTTTGCTCGCAGAGCAGAGGAAACTGAAGGCGATCGCAATCGTCGACCACGATACGGTGCGTGGGGTCCCCGAGGCCGCGAACGCCGGTGAATTCTACGGGCTTGAAGTCGTCCCGGGCGTCGAGCTGATGTACGAGTTCGGGCCGCGCGAGGTCCACATCATAGGATATTTCATAGATTACCACGCGAGGCCGCTCCTCGACGAGATCGACAGGCTGCAGGGGTTGAAAATCCAGCAGATCGAGAACATGGTCAAGAAACTCCAGAAGCTGAAGATAGATATCGATTATGAGGAGGTTCTTGAGAAGGCCCAGAAATCCACGCTGATCGGCCGCTCCAATATCGCGCAGGTCCTCGTCGAGAAAGGAGTCGTCAAGGACTACAATGCCGCGTTCGACAAGTATCTGGCGCAGGGAGCGAAGGCATACGTGCCGAAGGAACACGCGGCTGCAAAGCAGACGATGCAGGCGATTGTAGATTCCGGCGGGGTCCCGGCGCTCGCGCACCCGAACTTCAACCAGGCGGAGGAGATGATTCCCGAGCTTGTGAAGAACGGCCTGAAGGGGCTCGAGGTCTACCACCCGTCATACACGAAGGAGGACACGGCGAAGTACGAGAGGATCGCCAAGAAGTACAACCTGATAGCGGTCGGCGGGTCGGACTCGGAGCAGAAGAAGTCGCCGGTCGGGACGGTCACCGTGCCATACAAGACGGTCCTCGACCTCAGAAGACTGCGGAAATGAGTTCGGCGCAGGTATAAGGTTTGCAACTGAATAGTTCCGATGACTACTGGTAAGAGAGCGGACTTGCACGTCAGGACGACCAACTCGATAGGGAAACTAACCCCCGAGGAAGTCGTGCGGGTAGCGAAGGAGAAAGGGCTCACGGCAATCGCGATTGTCGAGCACGACACTGTTGATGCTCTTCCGGAGGCCATGGCCGCCGCGAAGGCGATTGATCTGGAGGTCATCCCAAGCGTCGAGATTGTCTACGAGGAGGAGATTAGGAACGCCCACATCATGGGATATTTCATCGACATCCACAACAAGAAGCTGCGCTCGGAGGTGGCGAGGGCGCAGATGATCAGGGCGGAGATGGTCACGGACACTCTTGAGAAGCTGCAGGAACTCGGCCTGAAGATAACTTACGAGGACATCCTGCAGGAAGCAGCCGACTCGCACACGATAGACAGGCTACATATCGCGAAGTACATAGTTGAGATGCGGATGGAGAAATCCGTCAGGGAGGTTTATGAAAAATATTTCAAGCACGGGGCCCCCGCTCACGTGGAGACGGAGCAGCGCCCTCTCCCCTTCTTGATGGACATGATCCAGGAGGCAGGAGGTGTGCCAGCGCTCGCGCACCCGAAGTTTGGCGATGCCGAGGAGTTCATCCCGCGCCTGATCAGGGAGGGGCTGAAGGGGATAGAGGTATACAACCCGACCCACGATCCACTCGACAGGAAGCGCTTCTCGAAGATCGCGAAAAAGCACAATCTGATAGAAGTCGGGGGGACGGATGCCGGGAGGGGAGCGGTTGGTGACGTGACGGTTTCTTACAGGGTCGTCGAGCAGCTGAAGAAAGAGCATGAAAATTTGAAAATTTGAAAAATGAAAAAAATCCCCCGGCAATGTTTGGGTCGGCGTTCCGACTATTTCCTTTTCCTATACGTCGAGCAGTCGGGATGCATGCTCTTCATGTCCACATGTATGTTTTTCGCCACGCATTCCATCTTCTGGTTGAACTCGCAGTTCGAGGCCAGGCAGGCGCCGGCGCCGCCAGAGCTGTTCAAAAGCCCGCCCCTGACGTTCGCGACTATGAACGTCTTGCACTCGGCGTGCTGGTCGATGTTTATCCCAAAAGTGTGGCAGTGGCCGCCGTCGTTATACGAGCAGGAAGTCGCGCTGCACCTCTCTATTTTCACCATTTCCATTTATCCACCCCCAAATAATTTCCCTATATGGTTATTAATCTCTTCCCCAAACGTTCGGAAAGCCTTGGCACTGCACACGTGTGTTTCACACGTATGCTGCACACGTGTGCACGGCCGAATTTTTCAATTTAAAAGGGGCCTCCGCTCAAATGCGTGGATGGAATGACATGCGTGCGCACAGGGTGCTATCGAGGCTCGCCAGCAGGCTAAATAAAAACCGCGGCAACGGAGTTAATCGAGATGATGACTTGGGCCTGAAACTCCGACTCTACGAGAAGAAGAAACAGCTGAAGCCGCGCACTTACTCGTCGGGAAAAACGCAGCCAGACCTGATCGAGGAGATACTCGAGGCTTTCAAAAGTCACGATTTAGTCCTGCTGCGGGCGATGGTCGGGAGCGGGAAATCGGTCGTCGGGATAAGGACGATTCTCGAGTTCGGCATGGGTGTCGTCTCCGTGCCGACTAAAGTCCTGTCCGACCAGTATGCGGCGAGCTACGAGGGGGAGAGGTATTTCCTGAAAGAGGACGGCTCGAGGGCCGAGATAGTGATAATGAAAGGCAGGGACAACTTTCCCTGCCAGCACATGCGCGAGAAGGGCCACAACGTCACATGCGCAAACAGGAGGATCCCGTGCAGGCGCCCGCTGAACAGGGAGGCAGGCGAGCACAGGATCGACGCGTTGAAAGAATGCCCTCACTGGGGTTTCGTCTTCCCGAAAGGCGTGGCGAAGGATCTCAAGGGTGCAGAGAAGATGTTTTACGAGGGCATCGACGGGGAATGGGCGGCCTGCATGCACGGCGACTGCGAGTACTGGGCGCAGTTCAGCTCTTTCCAGAGCGCGGACGTCATCGTCATGAACTCGATGAAGTGGGCGGCGGAGGTCTCGATGGGCAGGCTGCCGAAGTCGCCGATCACAGTAATAGACGAGGCCGACGAATGGCTGGATTCACTGGCGCTGAAGGCCCAGATCACGGAGAAGAGGATTGCCGCGATAATGGAGAAACTCCAGGACGAGGATTCGGTTTCAGAACTCAGGGTGGCCTGGCGGAAAGCGATGGGCGGCCGGGACCATTTCGGCCTCGCCGTTCTCCTGACGAACATGCTCGAGGAGATCGATGAGACTTCGGACGACTTCTTCTGGAAGCTGAAGTCTGTCGTCGAGAATTGGGAGAACGTGGAGTGCGAGGTTGAAAACGATTCGTTGCTTTACCTGGTGCCCGACCCGAAACCTGTCTTGCGAAAACTGATTGAGAGGGTCGGCGGGAAATGGCTCATGATGAGCGCGACTCTCCAGAGCGAGGAGGTCCTGAGGGAAGTTTTCGGGATTGAGCCGCTAATCGTCGAAGGTGAGACGAACTTTCCAGGGCGGTTGATCCAGAGGATTTCCGGCGAGGAGGTCGCGGTGAACCACGATAAATGGTCGAGCGATTCTTTCAAGAGGGAATACTGGAAGAACCTCTCGGAAATAATGTCGCGTGCGAGGCGGCCAGCGTTCATCCCGATTCACGCGTTCAAATATTTACCGCCGGAGATCGCGGGAAAAATCGACAGAGGAGCCGACATCTCCGATTGCGGCGGAGTGATGATGTCCACGAAAATGGACAGGGGCGCGGACCTCAAGGGGATGGGGAGCATAATCGTGACGAAGTTCCCGTTTCCTGACATGAACGACCCGCTCCTGAGGGGGATGAAGAAGCGCCTCGGCAAGAAGTCGTTCTTCGCTTACTACCAGGACATCGCGGAGAGGTGCTTCGTTCAGCAGGTCGGCCGCGTGCTGAGGTCGGGAGATGATGTCGCGGAGTTCTGGAGCCCGGACGAGACCTGCCACACGCGCCTCCACGGCGTCTGGAAAGGGCGGATTGAAGGCGGGGACGCGCCAGCGCACGATTTTCGAGCGCGCAAAAGTTAAATTGTTTTTGTGGTGCGGCTGGCGGGATTCGAACCCGCGTTGCAGGCTGGCCTCAGATAACTGTGGAGGGCCTGAGTCATAACCAAACTGGACCACAGCCGCACCAGTAAATATTTGGGTTTGTTTATTAACCGCTATGTAATATACCATCAAATTTATTAAAAAACGACCAACACTTATCGATGCTAGAAACTTGAAAAATCGCAACAATAACTGGTTATCTCTCATTAGCAGCAATATTCTTTTATTCCTTCACCAACCCGCGGGCGATGAATTACTTCCCTCTGAGAGAGGGCATGCTGATATTTGTTCTCGAGTTCATAACGATCCATGCCACACTTTTCACGATGGGGTTTGTTGAAAACAGACCGAGAGGGAAGTCGGCCGCGACCGCTAGAAGTCACTGACTGATCCTTTTCTTGTTATATGCGCTGTATTCTCTTTTCGTAGCATTTTTTTCCATTGTACTTATGGAGAACGTTTTCCCACTCTTTTATTTCTGGGTTTCATCCACGTTGAAATTGATGTGGCTCGTAAAAAGACGCAAGCCGCCAATGGGAAAATACGTTGGAATGTTTATGATATTTCTTTTAGCAATTTTTGTGTCAATAAGTCTAACAGACCCGATAAAAAACGCGTTTCCACAGGACACTTCTCTCGTGAGTGAGATTGGATTGGACGCGTATGGAATGTTTGTTTCTACTCTACGACTAGTTAGCTTGTGGGGTATCCTATATTTCACATCGATTTCCTTACTTAAGATTTTTGAATATAAATTAAGACGTTATTTCGCAAATGCGAAGTGGAATAGGTAACAGAAACAGAAATTGTTAACACCAAAAGTATTACTTATGCCAGCAAAAATGAATCGGGGCCCGTAGTCTAGCTTGGATAGGACATAAGCCTGCGGAGCTTAGGACCCGAGTTCAAAACTCGGCGGGCCCGCCACTCCAATTCAAGCGTTCCTTTCGTCCTCGATGTTGTCCTCTATCTTCAGCGCCTCGACAATGGTCTTGAGCCCGCGCTTGACCGCGATCTTCCTTTCATCGAGATCCTCTTTCGTCTGCACCCTGACCGGGATCGTGAAGAAGAACCTCGAGCCCTTCCCTGGCGTCGACTTCACCCATATTCGTCCGCCGTGCCTCTCCACTATCTTCTTGCAAACGGCCAGCCCCATCCCCGTCCCTGGATACTTCGCCTCGCTGTGGACGCGCCTGAACATCTCGAAGATGTTCTTCGTGTAGGCTATCGGTATCCCAATCCCGTTGTCGGCAATCGTGAAGACCCAATCTTCACCACTCCTCTTCGCCGAGACGTGTACGCGCGGGTGCTTGTCGCCGCGGAACTTTATCGCGTTGTCGATCAGGTTCTGGACAAGCCGGACTATCTGGACCTCGTCGACCACAACCGTTGGCAGCGGGTAATCGTGAGTGACCCTCGCCTTCGTCTCCTCAATCAAAACCTTGAGGTTGGTCGTCGCCTGCTCGAAGATTCGCTCGCCGCTCGTCGGCTGGAACGGCTTTCCCCGGCTCGTCACGCGGGAGTAGTCGAGCAAGTCGACAAGGAGCATCTGCATCCTGTTTGAGCCGTCGACCGCGTGTGCCATGTATTCCTTTGCGTCGGAATCGAGCTTGCCGCTATACTTTCTGTCGAGGAACTGGAGGTATGTCGAGACCGTTCGGAGAGGCTCGCGGAGGTCGTGCGACGCAACGTATGCGAATTGCTCAAGCGCCTCGTTCGAGCTGGCTAGGCTCTCAGCCGTCTTACTGAGCTCTTCCTGAGCGCGCTTCAGCTCTCTGAGGTCCTTCGCCACGCAGACTATCCCCTGGAGCTCGCCGTTCTTTTCCCTGACCTCGGAGCCCGAGAAGTGCATAGGAATCTTCTGCCCGTCCTTCGCGCGGTAGACTATCTCGACGTCCCGGACGTACCCGTTCTTCAAGAGTTCCCTCAGGCCAGCCTCGGCGAATATCGCGAAAAGAGTCGACCCGCCCACGCTTGTCGGCAGTATTTTCGTTATGGGCTTGCCAATCAACTCGTCCGCCTTGTACCCGAGCAGGTCAAAGGTCGCGCGGTTGGCTTTGAGAATCCTGCCGTCGCGGCCGACCAGGATAAGGGAGTCGACCATCGCCGAGATGATGTCGTCCGCGGTCAAAGACGGAACTGGGATTTTCTTGTCCATTTTATCATATTGAATTCATGCGACGCATATAAAAGTCAAAAATTTTCAATCGAGAACTTCACGATTTGTTCAAAAACGTTTATAAGAACCGCGTTAAGTGGGTTCAGAACACAACTGTGATTTTTCGGGAGACCGGAACGTCCCGGCTGTTTCTAGGAGATAAATAAAATGGCATATGGTGGAAGGAATTTCAACAGGCCACGAATGTTTGGCGGCCCACGCGAGATGCATAAGGCGGTTTGCGCCGATTGCAACTCCGAGACCGAGGTCCCTTTCAAGCCTGCTGAGGGAAGACCAGTTTACTGCCGCGATTGCTGGCAGAAGCGAAGGGTCCCAAGGTAAACTTGAGATCTGATGGGCTCGGATTTTGGCGTTAAAAATCCGCCATTCCGGGCGCCGTATCTTTTATTTTTTCATTTTTCAATTACTATTAAAGCGTCAATTACAAATCTATTTTTGCGGGCCCGTGGCGCAGCATGGCTAGCGCGCTCGGCTGATAACCGGGAGGTCACGCGTTCGAATCGCGTCGGGCCCACCACTATTTGTTTTCATATTTTTTGTGCTCGTTTAGATGCAGTTTTACATCGAAATAGAGTTTCACGAAAATGAGAATAAACCCGAGTGCGGCGGGGAGAAAAATGAAGAAAAAGGACCCGATTATTATTGTGAGGTGCATGACCACTATCCGCCTGTACGGTCTGGTAAAAAGTTCCATGACGTTGGTGGAGCCGTATTCTTTTTTACCCACGTAGTTCGCGAAGAACGAGTAGCCATGGCTTGCCATCAGGATGGCGAAGGAGATGCCGATCTCTGTCAAAGACATTAAACCAATGATGTCGGAGAACACGTCGGTTAGCGAGGCTATCGGGAACGGCAATATCATTTTCCCCATTAGAAATGAGATAAAAAAGAGATGACCCATCGTGAACATGCCATAGTGAAACCAAAAGAACGGAATGAAGAATAATTTCGTCAGGATGTGGCCCTTTGCCAAGGCCATCCTAAAGGCATTGTAAATGCCGACTACGGCGCTTTCCGCCCAGTAGACCAATAAAATCTCGTAGGGCCCCATCCGAGAATTAATGCGAAGAGAAGCAGTATAAGGTTGGCCGCGATTATCATTTGCACAGATCGCATTCTAATCGCTTGTTCGAAGCCAAATTTCCCAGGTAATATCATACACGTTATTTCAATTAGTGCGTGTTAAAAACTTGGTATTTTGGTATTGGTCGGCCACTACTTTTTCTTGGTGAGCTCGAACATCCGCTCTATCGAGACGCGCGCCTTTTCCGCGATGTCAGATTGGACGCTGACGACGTTCTTCTCGTCGCGCAAAATCTCGTAAAGGTTCTCCAACGTGTTCTTCTTCATCTGCTTGCACTGCGCAATGTCCAGCGCGGGGATGAATATCTTGCCGGGGTTCTCCTTCTGGAGCCTGTGGACCATCGATACCTCGGTCGCGATTATGAAGCGCTTCGCCGGCGACTCTTTTGCGCGCTTCAGCATCTGGCTGGTGCTGCATATTTGTGTCGCGATCTTCTGGATTTCGGGGTCGCATTCCGGGTGCGCAAGGATCTCCGCGTCGGGATATTTCTCCTTCAGGAAGAGGACGTCGGCCGGGCTGAACATCCTGTGGACGTAACAGTACCCTTTCTCAGGGATCGGGATGACTTCCTTTTCAGAGCGCTGCTGGACGAACCAGGCCAGGTTCTTGTCGGGGCCGAAGAGCACCTTGTCAGAATCTAGAGCGTTGACGACCTGCGGCGCGTTCGCCGACGTGCAGATCGTATATGCCTCGGCCTTTGCTTCCGCGAGGGTGTTGACGTAGAGTACGACAGGCACGCCGGGATACTTGGCCTTCGCCTTCCTGACATCCTCTATGGGGAGCTGCGCAGCCATGGGGCACTGCGCCTCCGGGTTCGGGATCAGGACTTTCTTGTCGGGGTTGAGTATCGCCGTCATCTCGGCCATGAAGTCGACGCCCGCGAAAACAACGATCTTCGCCTCGAGCTTTTTCGAAGCGATAGCCAGTTCGAGAGAGTCGCCAAGGATGTCGGCGATGTCCTGGATTTCCGGCACCTGGTAGTTGTGCGCCAGGATGACGGCGTTCTTGCGCTTTTTCAGCTCCATTATCTTCTCAATCAATCCCGAATTCATACATTTCCCTCGTTTTCATACGATTCAACATATTTTTATAACCGCCCTATGTATAATGGCTGTGATAACATGTTCAGTCCGGCCGGAGAAAAGGAAATAACGCGCGCGATAGCATCGGAGTTCATTTCGATGCTCAATGAGTATGCGGAGAGCGACGTTGTCGTTGTTGGCGCTGGACCATCTGGCTTAATGGCGGCCAGAGTTTTGGCCGCAAATAAATACAAGGTTTTGGTAATTGAGCGAAACAACTATTTGGGCGGAGGTTTCTGGTTGGGGGGTTTTCTATTTAATGAGATAACTGTTCGTTCACCAGGACACAAAATATTGCAAGATCTCGGAGTGCCGCTCAAAGAACATTCGTCCGGCCTGTATAGCGCGCCGGGACCTTACGCATGTTCAAAGCTCATCGCTTCAGCATGCGATGCCGGAGCAAAGTTCATAAACATGGCTTTGATTGACGATGTCTTGATTCGGGAAAAACGCGTTGCCGGAGTTGTGGTAAATTGGACGCCAGTATCCGCTTTGCCGAGGGAGATCACATGCGTCGATCCAATCGGGCTTGAATCCAAGCTGGTCATTGATTCCACTGGCCATGAAGCCGAGGTTGTAAGAAAGCTCGAAAAGCGTGGATTGCTAAAAGTACCTGGCTATGGGGCAATGTGGGTAGAGCGCTCGGAAGACGCCGTAGTCGAGCACACGGGCGAAGTTTATCCGGGATTGATTGTCACTGGAATGGCAGTATCGACAGCATACGGGCTGCCGAGGATGGGCCCAGTTTTTTCAGCCATGTTAGAAAGCGGCCGCCGCGGCGCTGAAGTTGCGATACAGAAATTGAAGTCCTTGTAACCCGGTAAAAGTGAAAAAAATAGCACTTGGGCTGATTTTTTCTATAATATTCAGTGCAGTGGCCATTGGGTTCGCCGCCGCCGACAACGACATGAACACGGGTGGTGATGCCTCCAACTCCGCCGGAACCATGAGTGAAAACTGGAACTTGGCGACTTTGATCACCGCAGGCTCGGGTACAGGTTACCTGGACAGGGTGACCGCGAACGACTTCGCCGATTATTACAAGATTTACGTTGAAGCTGGCCAGATCTTGAGCGCCACACTTTACCAGCCATCGTCCGCCACGGATTTTTCCGTCTGGATCCTCACGCCCGACGGGCAAGAGAATTATTTCCTGGGGTCTGACTACAGGCAGACGAGAACGATCGATTGGCCAGCGACTGTTTCAGGTTATTACATCGTGGAAGTTTACGTTAGATCTTACGACCCTGAATCGACCGGTGTTTCGAATTACGGGGCAGGGCAATACACTTTGACTGTCAGCCTCGTCGGCGAGACCACCACACCCACGACCACTCCAACCACCCGGCCCACCGCGACGACGGCCGATATTTCCACGGCAACGAGCACGATAAGCGTCAACGTTTCCAACAATGTCGGAAGCGGAAACTTATTGTCCGCTACTGAGAACGGCGTCACATCGATACTAGTTACAAGCGAAAATGACGTGGTGGTCGATTTCGCGAAAAACCAGCTAATCAAGTCCCTCGTTATCTCGACAGACACCGCCATGCAGGCCGTTTCGATAGAGGTGGAGCAGACCACGGAAAAACCGTCAGGCGTATCTGAGCCGTCTTCAGCAGTTTCGGGCGCTGTCCTGAGCCACTATCTCGAGATAACAGTCACGCCCACGTCAGCGTCATCCGTTCAGGTGGATAGCGCAATAATTGACTTTAAAGTCCTGAAATCGTGGGTTACGGCAAACAGCATAGATCATGCGACGGTCGTTTTGTTGAGATATGGCGGAGACCAATGGGCAGAGCTTACGACCACGGCAACGGGAAGCGAGGACACAGACTATGTTTACTATCGTGCGACGACGTCCGGGTTTTCGACTTTCGCTGTGATAGGAAAATCATCAGCATCGGAGCTGCCATTTGGACTGAACATCGTTACTCTTTTGGTGATAATTCTCGTGATTGTCGCGGTTGTCGCAATCACAGCCGTAAAACTTAGACGTTAGGTTTTCAATCGAACGGCCGCCGTGAATGTTAAACGACCAATAACCAGTAATTATTGATTCGAATGAATACTCCAGAGATGGCGAAGAGGAGATTAGTATCGGCAATCCACCTTTACTCGGATCCCTCCTCGAAAACTGTTGATATGCAAGAGATTGCGCGGTACCTGAAGGAAAAGTTCAGAGCGGTTTATTTGGACGTTCGCGACCCCTTGTTTTCCGAGTCCAAAGATATCATCAGGAAATTCGCCTCTTCCAAGGTGAGAGACATTTTCAACCCCGATGTCATTTTCGAACCTCTCCCTGGCGAAATCGATTTCGAGAGGAAATTCTTGAGCAAACCGTCTCTCAGGATGCCCGGGATTTTGTATGACGGGTACAAACTGCAAGATATTTTCCTGGAGCTTCTTCCGGAGGACGAACTCACGCTTGAGCATATCCACATAATCTTCACGAGCCGTCTATTCGGGACTTTCGACGAAGCGGACGGGCGATACCACGCCTGCGTCGGAGTTTACGGTTTTCCTTCGTTGATATCGACCTCGGGAATCGTCGAGGCGCCGGCAAAGCCCAAGGAGTACTATACGCTGAAACAAAGGTACATGGCGGTCGGCGACATCGTCTCGTTGGAGAAGCTGAACGAGAAATTCGCTGGAAGGTTCATCGGCTACGATGACTCTCGCCTCACGGAAGTGATGAAGGGCTACGTAATGCAGGCGATTTTTTACCACATCTTCGGCGACCCCTTCTGCCCCGAAAGAAATTGCCGATTGTTCAACGCCCATTGGCAGGAAGAAGTGATAGCAGCGCAGCTTGCGCATAGGGAGAAAGAATTCTGCGACCGCCACGCAAATGTGTTGAGCGGACTGGGCAAGGCTTGATTAAAATTTCATTTTTCAGAAGAGCGCTATGCCCGCGGCGTCAAGCAGGAAAATCGCCCCGAAAAACAGGAATAGCGCGCCGGTGAAAATCCTCATGTATCTCTGCGGGACGAGTTTCATCAGCCTGCTCCCGATGAGTATCCCAATACCCATCAGTATTGCGAAAGCAAAAATTGTGCCGCTCAAGACAAGAAGAGGGGAGCCGTATTTCGCCGCGATCGCGATTATTGCAATCTGAGTCTTGTCTCCAAGCTCCATCATCGATATCAATGAAAATGCAGTCAAGGCCGCAGACTTCCCTTTTTTCGTTTCGATCTTTTCTTCATCCTTCGAGTATAGCGTGTAAATTCCAAAACCGATGAATATCACCGCCCCGAAAAGTCCCACGAGTTGCATTGGGATGACGTCGGCCAAGGCAACCCCAGCCAAAATGCTCACGCCATCTACCAAAGTTACGGCGAGCATCGCCCCGACGAAGACGGAAATCGCGCGGTAGCGGGATGAAAGGGTTATCGCCGCCAGTTGGGTCTTGTCCCCCAGCTCGGCCACAGCGATTACTCCAAAAGCGGCGATCAGCGGTGTCAAGTCCATGATATCACGAGATCAACTTTTCGAGTCCTTCCACAGGTATTCGAAGTATTCCTTCGCAAAGCTCGTGAGGCCGATCTCGTCCGACCATATCCCTATCATCTCATCGCCGCTGGCGAGCACGAGCATGACCTCCTTCCCGTCGATTATCAAGCCCCCGCCGAAAAGCGTCTTTCGCTCCTTTATATCGACGTTTCGCGGCATCTTTATCTTTTTCAGGCCGGATTTCGAGGTCGTCAGGACCCTGATCGAGATATTTCTTGCACCGAGGAGCGGAAGGAGCGACACGAGGTCCTCTATTTTTCCACCGGCTTGCGGCAGGAACAGAAGTGTCTCGACCCTGGCGCGCGAAAGCATTTCTCCGACCTTGGCGATTAGGTTGCCTCCGCCGCGAATGATCCACACGTCGGGCCTCTTGGCCTCGGCCTTGCGCTCGAAGAGCGGTCCGAGCTCCTTGGTCACCTCCTCGCTTATCTCCTTGAATTGCCTGTCGTGCTCATTTTTCAGCAGGCGGATGACCTCTGCCGGAGGCTTTGCCTTGTACTTCGTGGGTCGCCCAGACTGGATCTCGATCCAGCCGCGCTGCTCGAGCCTCGAAAGGACATCGTAAATCCTTGAGTATGGGACGTTTGCCGCCTTGCTCAGCTCGCCGGCTATCGACGGGCCGGCGGAGACAAGCGCGGTGTAGACGCGCCCCTCGTATTCGGTCAGGCCCAGCTCCTGGAGGTCGCGCAAAACCCTTTCCATCGGTACCACTTCTCATATCAAGAGAAGTTCGCGAAGACTTAAAAATCACCACTCTTAGTGGTAAATTGAGCGGAAATGCAGGAATTGTCAAAGACTGGTTCGATCTGCCCGGAGTGCCTTGCGATAATCCCGGCGACGATTTTCGAGCGCGACGGGAAGGTCTGGATGAGGAAAAACTGTCGGCAGCACGGCGAGTTTGAGGAGCTTTACTCAGGTTCTTACGAGTGGTACAAGCGGGCAGAGGGCTACGCGAAGAACGGCAAGGGGGTGGAGAACCCGCAGATCGCCAAGGAAGCGCCGGTCTGCCCGAAGGACTGCGGGCTGTGCAGCATCCACAAGAGCCACACGGCGCTCGCGAACATCGTGCTCACGAACCGCTGCGACCTGAGCTGCTGGTACTGCTTCTTCTACGCTGGCCGCGTCGGTTACGTTTACGAGCCGACGTTGGAGGAGATAGACAAGATGACCGGTGTCCTGAAGAGCGAGCGGCCGATTCCGTGCAACGCCGTGCAGTTGACGGGGGGCGAGCCGACCATGAGAGAGGACCTTTTGGAAATTATCAAGATCGTGAAATCGCATGGTTTCGACCACATCCAGCTGAACACGGACGGCATCAGGCTTGCCCAGAACATGAGCCTCGTCAACCAGGTCAGGGACGCGGGCGTGAACACACTTTACCTGAGCTTCGACGGCGTCACGGAGAAGACCAACCCGAAGAACCACTGGGAGGTGCCGCAGACTATCGAGAACGCGCGGGCGGCCGGGCTCGGGGTGGTCCTTGTCCCGACGGTCATCAATGGCATCAACGACCACGAAGTGGGCGACATAGTGAAGTTCGGGTTCAGGAACAACGACGTCATCCGCGGCGTCAACTTCCAGCCAGTCTCGCTTGTGGGACGAATGCCGAAGGAGGAGCGCGACAAGCACAGGATAACGATTCCGGATGTTCTGAAGAGGCTCGAGGAGCAGACGGACGGCGCGATCACCAGCGACGACTTTTTCCCGGTACCGACAGCGATGATAATAAGCGATTTCGTCTCGGTGTTGACCGGGCGGCCGATGTACGACCTGAGCAGCCACTTCGCTTGCGGCGCCGCGACGTACGTTTTCCAGGACAACGGGAAGATGGTGCCGCTCACCCGCTTCATAGACGTCGATGGCTTCCTTGAATATCTGAAGGAGAAGACGCAGGAGTTGCAGGGAGGGAAGAGCAAGATGCTCGTGGGGGCGAAGTTGTTGATGAACATCGGGAAGTTCATAGACAAGAAGAACAAGCCGAAGGGACTGGATGTCGACAAGATAATTTTCAACGCGTTCGTGAAGCATGACTACGGGGCGGTGGGGCAGTTCCACATGAAGTCGCTTTTTATCGGGATGATGCATTTCATGGATCTTTACAATTACGATATCGAAAGGGTCAAGCGCTGCTGTATCCATTACACGATGACGGATAATCGAATTATTCCATTCTGCGCATTCAACGTCATCCCTGAGTGGTACCGCGACAAGAACCAGAAGGATCAGGGCGTTTCTTTTGAAGAGTGGGAAAAGAAGACAGGAAGAAAAATGAGCGACGACCTGTACAAGCGCGACATCCCGAAGCTGAAGAGTTCAGAAGTTTACCAGAAATTCGTAAAACAAATAGAAGAGATAAAATCTGGGCGAGTTTAGGCCAGCTTTTCCAGGTATCCCTCGAAATCCTCTTCGAAGGTCCTGACCTCTAGAGTATTATCGAATTCCTTTGCGATTGCCTCGTCCAGTTTCAGATTTTCCAGAATCCCGTTGAGTTTGTCGATGTCGCCGCGGATGCTCGGGTACCTCGGCGTGGCATAGCAGCACCCCGCGTGGACCTCGTGCCAGACGCCCATCCTCTTCGATAGTCTCTCGACCTCGACCTTGTCGAAGCTCAGCAGAGGGCGGATGATCGGTAATTTTATCCCCCCGGTCGTCGCCGCGAGGTTGAAAAGAGTCTGCGAGGCCTTTTGCCCAAGCGACTCTCCAGTGACTATCCCAGTCGCGCCCTCACGTTCGCAAATCTTCTCGGCAACCTTGAACATGCTCTTCCTGCAGGCGATGCAAGAGTACCTCTTCTCCCCGGCGAGTATCTTCCGGAGAATGCGGGGCCAGGGGAAGACAAACGCCTTCTCAAAGCCTGTCTTTTCCTTCAGGTGTTCCAGGGAATTCATCGTCGTGCGGAATGCGTCCTCGCAAGTGTACGGGTAGAGGCAGAAGTGGAGTGGGATGATATCGAAGCTCTGTGCTGCCATCGCGCAAGCCACTGGGGAGTCTATCCCGCCGGACACAAGGCAAACTACTTTTTCCATTTTGACCGCAATTTGCAATCTACTTCATCGGTAATAGTTTAGTGTGGAGCCGTGGAGATCAGGCCTGAGATTGGAAATAGGAAAGCAGTCGCGGTTTCGTATCTATTTGGATGTCGTGCGGCCGTGCTTCGGCGAGGTGATGTTTTCCAGCATTTTCTCGACGTCGGGGCCGCGCTCCCGGGCGAGCTTCCGCGCGTAGACCTCGTCGAACCGCCCGCGCATCGCTTGGTACACCATCACGGCCCGGTCTCTGTATATTTCCCCATAGAGCGCGACGTTCGCGAGGTCGTTCACCACGGCCTCCTCTGGGCTCTGTATCCAGACGTTCAGCGGCCCTACCTTCAGCATCTTTGGCCGCCCTGGCTTCTCCCCGAATAAAAACTCAAGCGCGTATCCAGCTTCACGATGAATCCAGACGCCACTTCTCAGCTTGAAACCCAGTTCCCTCAGCGCTTTTTCCAGTTCCTTGATCAGCTTCGTGCTGTCGATAGCGATGTCCACGTCGCCCGTCCTGTACTCGCCGCCCGTGTAGAACTCGTCTGAAAATCCGCCTACGACGACGAACGGTTTTTCGACCTCCAGCCGCCCGGATATAAACGCCGTCAAGAGTAGCCTGGCATCCGTGGGCGGCAGCTTCTTTGCCTGTTTCAGGACGCTCTTGAAATCAGGCATCTATCTTCAGCTCCCAGCCGTACTCAGTTTCCACGAGCCGCCCCGTCTTGATATCCCGATCCCAGCGCCTCCTGGCAATCTCGCCCAGTGCCTCGACCTTTTTCAGGCGCCGCGCATCCTCGCGCCTCTTCCTCAGCAGCCACATCTTTGACCTGCCCCGCCTACTCTCGATTAGGACACCGGCATTGGACAACTCGTTCAGCAGGCCGAGGTACTTCTGCGCCGCTTTCCAATCCACCCCGCTGCGCTTGGCAACCTGCCTGGTGCTCATGGGGCCTTCGGCATCAACAAGAGCTTTTACCAGCCTGTGGACGACATCCTCAATGTTGCGTTTCGGCATAAGCCCACAATCATGCTTTTGTAATTATGGTTATATAACCTTAATTGTTGGATATGGCTAAATAACATCAATAGCCTGGACACCGCCCGAACCAATAAAAACCGTTCTCACGCAGAACGATATTTGGAGCCAGGAGCAAGACTCGCACTTGCGTCTGCGGGTCTGCAGCCCGCCGCCTAACTCCTCGGCCATCCTGGCCCGAGTATACAATAAGGTTGTTAGCATCAGCCTGATTTTCAGACAACATCTACTTGAACCATGCCGCATCAACATAGACAAGGCGCCCCTTGTCATCGACGCGGTACCCGAAGCGGTGCCTGCCCACGCGCAGGCGATATTGGAACTCTGGCCCCTTCCAAGGGGCAATGTCCACCTTTGGCCTCAGCGTGAAAGGGTTCATCGAGAGTTCATGAAGGGCGGCTGTGCAGCGTTTGGCATCCTCTGGGGCGTCCCTGCTTATCTTTACGAGATACCTAATCACGCCCGGATGAAGCTGAACTTCATAGCCCAAGTTTCTTGATGACTTCTTCGAGCGGGGTGTACTCATCCTCCCTCATCTCCTTCAGTTCATGAAGGGTCGGGGGCTTGCGGGGCAATGTCTCTTCAAGCAAGCGGTTAACGAGATTGTCATAGCTCTCCTGATCGAGGCGATACCTTTCAAGGCGCTTCTTCGTCTCGGGTTTCAAGGCGATTGTCGTGAGTTTCGTCATTTGTCTCACACTTATAACTATACTATAACTAATTTATAACTATTCCGGGCGCTGCGAAATTCGCTGAGAGACAACTAGGCCTTCTCGATCAAAATCCGCCAGACGCCCTTCCCGGTCTCCTTGACCTCGAGGATCTTGTGCCCCTCTGCCTCCATGCTACGCGGTACGTTCTCGATAGCAGGCGCGTGGTCCACGATGACCTCCAGCACCTGCCCGCTTTCCAGGTCCTCGATCGCGAGCTTCGACTTCACGAAGGTGTAGGGGCAGAACTCGCCCCGGATATCTATCGTCTTGTCGGCCATCAGAACTTCACCTCGCAGACGTGCCCGTAGTCGACCTGCGAAAGGTCCTTTATCACAGGCTTCTCGCCGCAAATCGGGCATTCCTTCTTCCTCATTATCTCGAACTCCTCGAACTTCATCTCGAGCGCGTCGAAGAAGACTATCCTCCCGACTAGGAGGCTCCCGACGCCGAGCAGGTACTTCAGGCACTCGCTAGCCTGGATAGACCCGATGACGCCCGGTACCACGCCGATGACTCCGGCCTCCTGGCAAGTCGGGATCATGCCCTGCGGCGGCGCCTCAGGCGTGAGGCAGCGGTAGCAGGGCCCTTCGAAAGGGAGGATGGTCGTTGCCATCCCGACGAACCTGAGCACCCCGCCGTGAGCGAACGGGATCTTTTTCAAAACGCACGCGTCGTTGAGAAGGAATTTCGTTGGGAAGTTGTCACTACCGTCGATGACGAAATCCCACCCATTGAGGACATCGAAAGCGTTGCCGACGGAGAACTTGTCATGGATTCCCACGACCTCGACCTCGGGGTTTATCTTGCGGATTTTATCCTCGGCGGATTTTATCTTCGGGCGCCCGACGTCGTCGCTGAAATGGATGATCTGCCTGTGGAGGTTGCTCAGGTCGACGTTGTCGCAGTCGATCAGCCCGATTGTCCCGACGCCCGCCGCGGCCACGTAAAGAGCCGCAGGAGCACCTAACCCGCCAGCGCCGACTATAAGGACCTTTGATCTGCTAATTTTTTTTTGCCCCTTGCCGCCGACTTCCTTTAGAATTATTTGCCTACTGTACCTGCGTATCTGCTCCTCTGTGAACCCCTGGAACTCGCCGCCAGCGACAGCAGGGATGAACCTTACCTCAGAGTTCTCCTCGAGTTTCGTGTTCGCGCCGTCGAGGTTTCGTATGTCCTTGCCGTTCACGAAGACGTTCACGAACCTCCTGATCTCGCCAGTCTTCGGGTCAGTCACGCGGTCCCCGAAATTCTTTCCGAACTGCTTGGTCAGGACATCTATCAACTCATTCACGTTCGCCCCGGGAACGTCCACAGCCACAGCCGTCGTCCCGGTCGTGTCCCTGAATATCACGGAGAACTTCACGTTCACTTTCACCATCAGACTCCCTCCAACCACTTCACTCCTTTGGTTTTGACCTTATTTACCAGTTCCCTGAAAACCTCGATGTCGGGTTTCAGCTTGTACGGCTTTGGCAGCGAGGGCGTGATGCTCTCCTGCGTCTTGAGGCCGTTCCCTGTGATGAGAAGCACGACCTGCTCGTCGCGGTCTATCTCCCCGTCCTCCACGAGCTGCTTCAGGGATGCCACGACCGCGCCGCCGGCGGGCTCGGTGTAAACTCCCTCCGTCTTCGCGAGGAGGTTTATCCCCTCAAGGATTTTTTCGTCGCTCGGCGCGCGCCCGGAACCTTTCGTAGATCGGATGACCTGGATCGCGTAGTAACCGTCGGCGGGGTCCCCTATCGCCAGCGACTTGCATATCGTGTCTGGCTTTTCCACCGGCTTTACCCCGTTCTTCCCTTCCAGCAGGCCGTTGATCACAGGCGCGCAGCCCTCCGGTTGGGCCGCGGAAATCCTGGTGTTCCATTTGTCTATCAGCCCGACCTCTGCGAACTCGTTGAATCCCCGCCACGTCGCGTGAAGTAGCGCCCCCGACCCGATCGGTACGATTACGTGTTCGGGCGCCTTCCATCCGAGCTGCTCCGTGATCTCGAACGCTAGAGTCTTAGAACCCTCGACGTAGTACGGGCGGGCGTTGATGTTCGCGAACGCGATGTTGCTTGTAAGCGCGATTTCTGTGGCGAAGCGGTTGACCTCGTCGTACGTCCCGTCAATCTCTATGAGGTGTGCGCCGTATGCGAGAGTCTGCGCAACCTTTGAGACTTCCAGCCCCTCGGGAATGAAAATAAAACAGGGCAGTCGCGCCTTCGCCGCGTGGGCCGACATCGCTCCTGAGAGGTTGCCTGTCGATGCCGCGCCTACTGCCGGGGCGCCGAACTCTATCGCTTTCGAGACAGCGACGCTCGATGGGCGGTCCTTGAAAGAGAACGTCGGGTTGACGGAGTCGTTCTTGACGTAGACTTCATTCAGGCCGAGCGCCTGAGCGAGATTGTCCGCCTTCAGGAGTGGCGTGTACCCCGCGCCGATGTCCACAATCGCTGCTTCAGACTCGACGGGCAGGAGTTCCTTGTACCGCCATATCGTCGGTGGGCCGCGCGCAACTGATTCCTTGGATATTTTTTCCTTGACCTCCTCAAAATCGTAGATGACGTCAAGTGGACCGAAGCAAAGTCCGCATGCCTGGATTATCTTGTTCGGATATTTCTCTCCGCATTCCCTACATTTCAGACCGATTGCGTTTCCCATGCTTGTCCCAAAGATAAATCTCCAGTTATATTTTTAAGCATTTTCATTCCTAGCGGTTATATAAATTTGTTAAGCCGAAAACGTTGAAATTCGGCAATTTCATGATTTATAAGGGACATCCGCACAAATGCAGGGCGTGAAAAAGATGGAATGGAATTCAAGACAAAAATGGTAACTATATAAACTTATATATAACAGATGAATTGGTGAACACGATGCCGGAAAGGCCTGTGCTGCACTACCCGCGGTTGGACACGATACTCATGATAGAGAATGCGATCAAGCGCGCCGATGAATATCCCACAAAAGCCGAGCTTCTCAGGAGCCTGCCGAAAAAAATCATGTACCAGACTTTCAACCTAGTCATCGACTACCTGCAGGACTCGAGAAAAGTGATCGTGACAAAGGACGGCAGAATAGTCTGGGTGTTCGCCGATTCAGCCAAGCTGAGGAAACTCCTTTCCAAAAGCAAGAGGCCGTAGGGCTTGCACGACGCGCTGCTTTCACTGGAGTTAAGCAAGTTTCACGCCGATTTGAAAAGCCGCGCCGAAAGAGACGGTGATGCAAGGTATCTCTTGAGGATATTCGAAAAGTGTATTGAAAAAATGAAAGTGGACAGGGAAGCGGGGAAAAGGATACAGAAACGGCGTATACCGAAAGAGTACCTGAATAAATTTGCCGTGACAAACATCTGGAAGATTAACTTGGACGCTCGCTGGCGGATGGTCTACACGATTGTTGGCGATGAAAAAAGTTTGGTGTGTGTGGTAATCGACGTTTTGGACCACAAAGAATACGACAGGAAGTTTGGCTACAACACCTCTTGAGAACGGTTGTTTTTGTTTTTTTGCGCGTGCACAATTTCCGATGATTACTTCGTTTTCCGCCAGGACTTTATCTCCCCGCCGTACTCCACGAGCCTTCTCCTTATGTGGAAGTCCCTGAACTTCGTCCAGAGTCGCGGGTCGATGCCTTCCAGAAGCGCGCGAGTCTTTATTCCCCGCTCGAGCGTCGGCTGGCACTTCATGCCGTGCGGGATGTAGCCCATGGCGCCGAGGTAGAACTCGTCCGGGACGTTCTCCCCGCGCTCCATCATCTTCAACTCCTCGAGAGAGAGCCTTTTCTGAAGATCTTCCTTATCCTTCCCTTGGTAATTCTTGATGCAGCATTCCGGGATCCCGAACCAGCGCCCACGCGAAATCGAATCGGTGCCGCGCTTTCTGATATCCTCCTTCGACTTTGCGATTGTGTAGCAACCGCCTTCCATCTCGAAGACGAGGCCAATCTTCGCGATCAACTTCTCCAACTCTTTGTCCACGCCCTTGCAGACCTCCGAGCCGGTCTTCACGCCGTTCGCCGTCATGACTAGGTCCACCACGGTCGTGGGCGGCTGTTTAAGCAGCAGTTCGGCTAGTTCTTGCGTCATCTACATCAAAAATGTTCTTGTGTTTGAA
>DYTO01000045.1:0-2078 GCA_020725895.1 Candidatus Hadarchaeum sp.
GAAGGTTTACGTGACCACTTGGGCCGGCGACATCTACGCATTGAACACGGAAAACGGCGAGCAAGTCTGGAGGTACAGGCCGGAGGATTCAGGGGCGCTTGAAAACTACGCGATAGTCTCGACGCCCGCGGTGGCGGATGGGAAACTCTTCGTCGGGTCTAATAACTGGAAAATGTATGCGGTTGATGCCGAAAACGGGTCCGAGATCTGGAGGTTCCAGGTGAGTTACAAGATACCGTCCTCGCCGGCGTACGACGGGAACAACGTGTTCTTCGGGTCAGACGACATGAACGTTTACGCTGTGGACGCGGCGAACGGCGTGTTGAAGTGGAGTTACGAGATCGGGGGCGCGGTTTACTCGGCTCCGGCAGCCCTGGGTGAAAACGTTCTGATTGGGTCGACCGATGGTTACCTTTACTATCTGGATTCTGAGAGCGGCACTCTGGTCTGGAAATTCAAGACCGGGGCCATGACGAACTCTTCGCCGGCCTTTGCTTACGAAAAAATCTTCGTTGGGACCGACGACGGGAAATTGTACTGCGTCGGAAGCTGGGGGAGGACTGGCGGCGGCGGCGACCTCGGCAAGGGGCTGATCTATTTCGTGGTCGCAATCCTGCTTCTGCTCTTGCTTGTCGGATTTAGCCGGCTCAAGCCGCCTGCGCCGATTAAAAAATGAAGTTGGTGCACGCTTGTGGAAGACAATCCGGGTGAAGGTCATCCCGAATTCGAGATTTGAGGAGGTAACGGAGGGCGAGCCGGTCGTCGTCAGGGTGGGTGCTCCGCCGGAAAAAGGGAAGGCGAATTTGGCTTTCGTGAAAATCCTTTCGAAACACTACGGTTGCAGAGTGAAAATAGTCAGCGGACATTCAAGTAGGAAAAAGATTGTCGAGCTTGAAGAATAAGTCTGTTATTTTTTAAACCCAAAATTATAAAATTGAAATAAATAGAAATTAGGGGAGGTGAAAACTTGCCACCACATTGCGACACTTTGGATGGACCCGTCGTGAAAGCCGCGAAAAAGGCCCTTGAAACTGGGAATGTCAACCCAATACTCCCGTGAGCTCCGAAAAAAGCTGAAATTGAGATAAAGAAAGCTTTTGAAAAAACTTTGCATGTGAGAAAGCTCGGAAAGGAAGCCGCCGATCTCGCAGACTATTGGTTCTTTGAAACGGTCGTGCGCTTGCACAGGGAAGGAGAGGGCGCATCCTATACTGGGCTGAAGCCCGCGGGGCTCGACTGGGGACCGGTAGTCCCGCGCGCGGAGAAAGCGATTGAAAAGGGCGATGCTAAAGAAGTCGTGGAATTCCTTTCGCACGTCATGGAAGAGGAAGTTCAGAGAAAGTTCAAGCACGCGATGGAAAAGAAGGATTACGATGAAAACGACGTTGCTGCTGCAAGAGAGTATGTCCAGGCGGAGCTGGGTTTCGTTCTATATTCGCATTGTATTTATGCAAAGCTCAAAGGCGAGGCTCACGGCGAAGAAGGCGGCCACGAACATTGAAAAATCTGGTGGGGTCGCCGGGATTTGAACCCAGGTCACCAGCTTTTTTGCGCTTTCACGACCCAAAGCTGGCAGGATAGACCAAGCTACCCCACGACCCCTGAAATCATAATCTGCGCGGCGGTTAAGAATTTGACGAAACCGGCTTCCAAATCATCGAAGTTCGAAAGTCCAAGCTTGGCCGCGTTTGCCGGCGCGTTTGACCAGGCCCTGCTTCTCAAGGATTGGGATGTGATGGGATTGTATTGTCGTGCGGGCCTTTCCTAGCGCGGCGGCTAGCTCATCGTAAGTTTTAGGACCGGTGGCGAGTTGCTGGAGGATCAGGTGCCTCGCCTCTTCGCCGTCGAGAACGTCGATGCGTTTGTATGCTGCGAAGCCTCGTTCGAACTTCTCGCGCTTTTCCGGGTGGAGAGTGTGGATGCCGAGTTCAAGAATTCGTTCAAAATTACGTCTACCATAAATTTGAAGATTCATTCCATTCAACATGTATTCACTCGGCGCTACATCTACAATTTGTAAACCCTTTTCAAGTAAATGAATTATTTCCAGATCTTTGGATGAAAAAGAAATATGATGT
>DYTO01000045.1:2088-4154 GCA_020725895.1 Candidatus Hadarchaeum sp.
TGATGTAAAACTCCAGATTTTTTCAATAAAACTGAACCCTCTGCTGCAAAAATACCGCGCAAAAATGGAGTACAAAATTCTGGATTAGTAATTACTTTTTCTTTGGCGTTTGCGTATAGCTTTTTCATCAAATCTGCCAAAAGAATTGAGTTGAAATATACTTGGGTATATTCTCTGTTGATTCTCGGATCTACGCAAGTCCTTGTGAAATTTTGGATTGGCAGCGATAATTCCCTCGACCAATTTTCTTTCACAACTTTTTCTGATGTAATATTTGGAACTTTTATTGTAGCTTTGAACATTCTTTTATTCAATCCAATTTTCGTTTCTACAAATCCAAAAAATCTGCGCAAAAGTGATGGGTCATTATTTCCAAAATATATTCCTTTACTTTTGCCGCCCTCACCTATCAAGTCCCAATCATTCAAGGAAAAGATCATCAATCGCGACAAACCGATTTACAACCACTTTTTTGGATTCATGTCCTCCGCCCCACTTGTGCGAAGGAGGGATTTGCATCGCGACTTTTTGCATTTATTTCCAAATTTATTTTTCGCCCGATTGAAGTCTCTGTTGATGCGATTTTTGCTATGTCGATTATCAATTTCAATCCCCATTGGTTTGATTTGTAAAAATGTATTCAAATCAATTTGGGACACACGGGTCACCGAAAGTATTCGGTCTTAAGATACGAAAATAAAAATTAAAGTTTGTTTCAAAAAAATAAGCTAAAATAATACTCTAAAGCTCAACATCCAATCCTAGCTTGTCACAGAGCTCTTTGTAGCGGTTCCTCACCGTAACTTCAGTGACCCTGGCGACATCCGCCACATCCCTCTGAGTCCTGCGCTCCCCGCAAAGGACGCTCGCGATATATATCGACGCAGCGGCAACGCCCGTCGGCCCGCGCCCCGATGTCAGCCCCTTCTTCTGCGCGTCCTTCAGGAGTTCTATCGCCTTCGACTGCACCTCGCCGCTCAGCTCCAAGTCGGACGCGAACCTCGGGATGTAGTCTATCGGGCTAGTCGGCCTCAGATGAATCAGAAGCTCGCGCGCGATGAACCTGTAGCTCCGGCCGATCTCCTTCTTGCTCACGCGCGAAACGTCGGCGATCTCGTCGAGCGTGCGCGGGACCTTACACTCGCGGCAAGCCGCGTAGAGCGCCGCCGCCGAGACGCCCTCGATCGAGCGCCCGCGGATGAGCCTCTCCTCGACCGCCTTCCTGTACAGCAACGCAGCCGCCTCGCGAACGTTCCTCGGGAGCGCGAGGTGCGAGGCCATCCTGTCTATCTCGGAAAGCGCGAAAGCGAGGTTGCGCTCCGTCGCATCCGAGACACGGATCCTGCGCTGCCACTTTCGCAACCGGTAAATCTGCGCCCTGCGCTTCGGCGTCAGGTCCTTCCCGTGCGAGTCCCTGTCTCGCCAGTCAATCATAGTTGACAAACCTTTATCGTGAATAGTCAGCGTCATCGGCGCCCCGGTCCTCCCCCTGCGCTCGCGCTGCTCCTGGTCGAAGGCGCGCCACTCGGGCCCCATGTCCATTATCTTGTCATGAATGACGAGGCCGCACCCGGCGCACGTCAGCTCGCCGCGGTCGTAGTCTCGCGCGAGCCTCGGGCTGCCGCAGACGTGGCACTTCCTGCCGCCGGGCTTCCCCTGCTGCTTACCTTGCTTGTCCTCTGCCATGCTTTCCCTCCATGAAAACGTTCGAACCTATCAGGTCGCTCTGGTCCTTCTGGGACATCCCGGTCGCCGGCTTGATCAGCACGTACGGCGTCTTCGCAGGGCCGAATATGTCCGCTATGTTGCCGACCCTCTTCTTCCTCTGGTCGAAAACCGACCTCCCCATCCTCGGCTCTATCATCGCCTTGGCTACGATTCCCCGCCGAACGGTGTGCAAAACTCTGCCCAAAAGTTCCACGCGGCCGGCTTCCGCGGGTTTTTCCTTAAATGCTTTTCGCAACATTATAAGCCTATAAACTGGTTGTGGTATATAAACGTTCCGAAATTCTTAAATAAAAGTTTTTGAAAAATGCTGTTGATCATTGCCTGACCTCAAATTTATA
>DYTO01000045.1:4164-6944 GCA_020725895.1 Candidatus Hadarchaeum sp.
TTTGAAAAATCCTCAACAAATTCCGGCCGGCGTCAATTTCTTAAACAGGCACGCGCAGTAAAACTTGATGGCGAGCAAAACAACTAAACTCGGGCGACTGGTCCTTGACGTTCTCAAGCCGCACAGCCCGTCGCTTCCGGAATTCGCGACAAACCTGGCGTCCATCCCTGGAGTCAGGGGGGCGAACGTGACCTTGATAGAAATCGACAAGGAGACGGAGACCCTGAGGGTCACGATCGAGGGGAAACTCGAATACTCGCGCATAAGGGCGGCAATCGAGGAATGGGGCGGAGCGATCCATAGCGTCGACGAGGCGACTGCCGGCAAGATAGCCTCCGAGAAGCCGAAAAAAGCCGCGAAAGTGAACACGCAAGAGTGAAGTTGAACACTACTTTCCGACGACTCTCGGGAAAGTCTCTCCCTTTATTTTTTCCACTATATCTTTCAAATTTTTAAGCTGCACGTCGGTGCCGTCGACAGAGAGTGTCACGCTTCCCTCGGCACCCGAGACGCCGCCCTTCCCCATCACAACGGCCTCGGCGCCCGTCAGGACTTTTATCGCTTCGATCTCCGTGACGATTTTCCCGGAAATCGGCATCATCCCGACCTTGCAGCCCGTCGCGTACTGGAAGCGGTGAATCCCGACCTCCTTCGAGATTTCGCCGATCGAGCCCGGGACGAATTTCTCCATCCCGATCGGGATTATCAGGTTCACTCCGCGCGATTTCACGTGGCCGATCACTTTTCCGACGGTCCCCCCGCGCTCGGATGCGAGGAAAACCCCGGCCGTCCCGTGAGAATCCACCGCATTCGCCCCCTTTATTATCACGTCGTCCGAAGTCAGGGAATCCAGGACCTCGTCCATCTTAGCGCCGATCACCTTACCGTCCCTGATGATTATCCCCGGCATCCTCTCCCCTGGCGGGACTATCGATGTCCCCTGCGGCAGAACGACCCCCGCGACGTACCTGTTCTTCTCTATCTTGCGGCCAAGTATCTCCTCGGCGACGAAAGAGTTCGTTGTGCCGAGCCCGATTATAATCATCCCATTCTTGAGGGCGCGCTCGACCTCTGGGAGTTTCGCGACCGCCTTCGCGATCAGGCGTTTCGATTCCGCTGGAGTTAACGTGATTTGGGCTTTTGGCATCCAAACATCAACTTTTTTAAATGAGTTTCGAATCACTGCTTCGGCTCGATGAGGATCGCGTTGATCATGCCGTCCTGGCCCGGCCTGTTGGTGATGCGTGCCTTCCCGATCTCCGTGGTGATAATCGCGCCCTTCGTAAGGACGTTCCTGCGCACGAAGTGGGGGTCTGCCGGGTTGCCGGAAACGGTTGTGATCTTGGATTTCGTGACCTTGCTAGTCTTCGGGTCCATCACGTTCGCAACATCAGACGAGAGGAGTCTCAGTTTCCTCCCTCCGCCGAAAGTCCTGAGCTCGAGCTGCTTCGTGGGGGCGAGCCTGGCCTCGATGAACTCTGTGCCCATCTCGGACTTTTTCTTCTCCCTTCTCTGCCAGATTTTTCCGCCTGTCGCCTTCCTCAGGGATCTTCCCTGCCATCTTCCCATTTTTGCACCGAAAGAAATCGTGCGGCGGCCAATAAAAGAGTTGGGTTACAAATTTGCTGGCCCGTTTTTCTGGTTATCCTGGGCAAAACAAGTTACTAACATCGTGATTTTTGTGCCATTCGTCATCCGTACAATACAGAACTTGTACTTTGATATTCTAACCAACAGACTCCCCAATAAGAAACGCACTGTTAAAACCGCCCAAATACAAACTTTTCTTGCCATAAACTAATAAGTATACTACATAGTTTTCATCCCACCAAGTATCTTGTGCTGAGTTGTCAAAGCTAGCTGGAGACAAGATATTGTCTATTTGGTCAACAGGATCTGTGGTGGGCCACATTTCAATGAGCATATTCTCGCCTTTAACTTGTCCTAGGCTATTTGTTGATACAACAAGTTTTATGTAAAGATTATCATTCCAATCCTCTGGCCCCGAAACAATGCCATCACAGGATATACTCTCTCCGTAATTCGCCTCAGTTTTTCCGGAGTTTTCTCGTATATTTATTTCTGGTGGGTACCAATCATATAATCGTCCTACGGATTCACCTATACGTACACCAACGATCATTGGATTATCTTCATTCAAAATATCTTCCAAGTAGCCATGATATACATTTACTCTGATCGAAATCTTTCCATTTTTAAAATTGTCTGTAATCCCAAAATCTTTATCATAGATTATTCCATCTGTAGACCCCGATATATGTCCGCTAGGCCGTACTTCTCTCACCAAACCAAAATACGCTGCAATAATTATGACCAAAACTATGGCGGAAATGATAGATATTTTTTTAAACAACAGAAACACCTTTTCTCAACATACTAATTAAAGCGGTAATCTCTTCAACAAACAAAGGTTCTTTTGTCCAATCCGCCTTTTCATCAGCATCAAGTTTTTTCAGTATGTCGTTTGCCAGTTTATCGGCCGCTTCGACGTAATTATTTTCATGAACCATCGTGAATACTGCATCAAACTTATTTTTGAGTGCATTCATATATTGATTCGGATTCTTGATGAATTGATTATCCTTAACATTGTCAATTGCATTACACCACTCGTTTTGACTTAACAGACTCATGCCTTGTTCAACTTCTACGGAGTATGTGCCATCGGAGTTTTGAACAAGTCCAAAATCATGGAATATTTCTTCGCCTGGTGCGGCGTCGCTCGTCCTGACCCTCGCCTTGACGATCACGTTGTCGAA
>DYTO01000012.1:0-9147 GCA_020725895.1 Candidatus Hadarchaeum sp.
CGACATACGGTTTCACGGTTTCCCTGTCAAACGGGAGATCCGGCTGGAACATGACATTCAGTCAATCAGACAGCATGACCACACCGGCTAGTGGAGCTTCAGGGACAATTTCGTTCTCAGGTCAAGTTGGTACAGACAACGTGGGTTGGGACCAGTATGTTGCGTTCGGCGCCGATTTGGCGGTCGTGAATTGGTCAGCCAGAATCTCAGTTGACTCTCAACACAGATGGGCTACAGGTTCTTCGATGATTATCGAAATAGATAACCTTTTTTGGAACCCGGCTTGGACAAATCTTGACAACGTTGCTTGGAAAGAGGGAGACACCATCCAGATAACGATTGCAGGAAGAGACACATTGTCCTTGACAGGATTCAGCGGCGCATACCTCAGCGGAACCAGAGTAGGATAAGCGGATAACACCAAAATCCAAGCGGCACGGCCGAAAAGGCGGTGCCGCAACCCTTTGTTTTTTAACTTTTTTGCTGAAAGTGGCATCGCACAATTTTACAAAAAATATCTCGGATTATAGTTGTGCCGAGTTTGTAAACTACAACTGAAGCAGCCATTTCCAAAGTGGCAAAAACTTTATTTTTTGTCCCCTGTATTTTTGAATACTTTCGAAATCCCAGGTTATCACCAACGAATTATTGCATCCAAGCTTTTTGCATGCTTTCACCAACGCGCTCAATTCTCTTTCTCTAGTATTGAAATCGTCCACATCATAGCAAACCTGTATCAGATGTGTGATTTTTTTCCTGTTTTTCAATACAAAATCAACTTCTTTTCCCCCAGAGCTGAAATAAAACAAATCATTGTTTGGCGTGAAGTTTTTTCTGAGCAATTCCACAAACACGACATTTTCCATAAATCTGCTTGGACTGTCAACACCGGCCGCGATTAGTAATCCGTTGTCGACAAAATGTATTCTAGGGTTTGTTTGTTCTATTTCCTTATATGATGGGGCGTACTTCCGTAGAGTGCACAAAACCAAAGAATCGGTGAAGTATTCCAAATAATTGTAAAGTGTATTTTTGCTGACTTTGATCCCGATGGATTTTAGATAATTGTAAAATTTGTGAATGGAAAAGTAGGTTGAAGATGTCAATCCTTTGAAAAGTAATTTCAAAACCCTGACATTTTTTACTCCAAATCTTTCCACGATGTCTCTGTAAATTGTGACATCTAATATCTCCTTCAATATTTTTTCCTTTTCTTTCTCAAAAAAAAGAACCTCCGGATAGCTTCCGGCGACATATTTTCCAAGCAGATTTAGGAGCATTGCTTTTTGTGAAGAAGAGAGATATTTTTCTACCACGAACCCATTTGCGTCCAAGAATTCTTTAAAACTGAAAGGGTAAACGTGATAGGGTATCGTTCTTCCTCGCAAACTCGTGGCTATCTCTTTTGATAGGAGTTTTGAAGAAGAACCGCTCACAAAAACTTGGGCGTTTTCACTATCAATGACCGAACGAACGAATTTTTCCCACGCAGCGACGTTTTGAATCTCGTCCAAGAAAAAGTACACTTTCTTTGTTTTGTTCTCAGGATAAATTTCATAATAAATTTCGAGCATGTTTCTTAGATCCATCAACTCTGTGTTTATGAGAACATCGCTCTCAAAATCCACATACAAAATTCTGTTTTTGTCGACCCCATTTTTTAAAATTTGTTTTATTATTTGAAACATCAAAAAAGTTTTACCCGTTCGCCTTGGCCCTATTATTGAAACGGCTCTTTTTACGGGCATATCGAATTCTACGTGCACGTCTCTTGCCACAAGATTTGGCAAGTGGAATTCGTTGAAATCTTTTATTGTTTTGATCCAGGTTTCTCTTTTTATCATAGTATTACTTATAGGGAAATTTATTTAAATAGTTTCCCTACAAAGGGAACTTATAAAAGGTAGGAATCTTTGAGCTATTCTTTTTTCATCGGAATACAAATTTTCTCTGGATATGTGGATGAGTTCAACTTCGCCAGAATCCCCCGAAAGATTTGAGTCATCAAGCCCTTGCGTAGTTTTTATCCGCCGGGTATCTGGTCCAGTGAGTTGACCATGACGTCTGCCTGGTAGAGTATGTATCCCCTCAGGTCGTAGATCGAAACGTTCAGTGTTGCGCCCACAGAGATTTTCGTGTCGGTCTTCGTGTGTATCTGGACCTCTGAGAACGCCCAGTCGCTCTGCCTGAACCTTCGCGGGTTCTCGAACGTCCAGCAGTACATCTCGTTCTCAATGCCCACAGCCTCGAAGAAGACGGTTCCCCTTATCCTGTCGGTGGTGGGCTTATCCGTTTCGAACGTTATCGCGTCGCCGCCGATGTGCTGGATGTGGAACCGCACGATGTTCTCGTTCACCATGCCCGCGTAAACCACGAGGTCGACGAACCGCGGGTTGTACGGCGCGTAATAGTTTGTGATGAAAGAGACTATCGGCACCGCCGCCATTACTGTGATTCCGATCAGCAGGACGGTCGCGACCACCGGTGAGAGTCCTCTTTCTTCCATCATTTCAGCCCCTCTATCAGCTCCGCGCGCGCCACCTCGAATCCGGATGTCGGGGTTATCGTTATCTCGAACTTCACCACAGCGGCCCCGTCCAGCCTGGGGAGCAGCCCCCTGAATTTTTCGAAGTACATTATCCTGCGCCTCCTTGTCGGTCCGGCAGCCTCCCACTGGAAGCTGACTGTCCCGTCCACGCAGGCCGAAATCTCCTCCTCCTTCCTCGCCTCGAGGAGGTTGGCAGTCAGTGGCAGGTAAATCAGGCCGTTCCACTTCTTGGCCGCCCTCTGGAGCCCCCTGAGGAAGAGCGTGAAGTCGTACCACCTGATCTCGGAGTCTGAGTATAGGCGCGCGAGGTCGCTGAGGGTGTAGAGGATGATGACGTTGTTCTTCGCCGTACCCGTCAGGAAGTCGGCGAGCGACTCGAGCGCGGTCTTCGGTTTTATTGCCGGAGCGGATGTCGTCCGGTGGATCGCAGCGAAAGCGTCAGCGAGGCTGTCCAGCTTCTCCTTTTCCCTCTCTTCCTTCACGCGCCCGGATATCCATTCGAGCGGGACGTGGGATGACCTGAAATAGTCCTCCGAGAAATCCTTGAATTTCACGTTGTCGCGGAAAAGCTCGAAAAGGTCGCGCTCGAAACTCATCCCGGTCTCGTTCAGGATGTCGTCAGGGGAGCGGGCGAAAGTCGCCCACCAGATGTTGTCCGGCAGCGTCACGTCAGGGTCGGAAGGCCTCAGGATGTTTTTCTTCATGGCGCTAGTCATTATTGACGATGTCATGAGGAACTCCTTGTGCCCCGCGCCGATTTCCGAGCGCAATAGGATTATGGAACCGGCCGGGAACCCCCCACCGATCAGGGAGTCCAGAGAGAGCACGCCCGAGGGTATGGTCTTCATTTAGCTCAAATTAGATTTGTCGAACCGTTCTTATAACTTTGAGTTTAGACCCCGATTCTGTTGGCGAGGGTGCGGACGCTTTCCGTGAACTTGCTCTTGGGTTTGTAGAAGACTATCGGGCGCCTGAAAGTCGCCGCTTCCAGCACGGCCTCGTCTTCCGGAATCCCGGCGATTATTTTCGACTTTAGCCTGCCCTGGATCTGGGCTTTGTTCAGCAACTTTAGCTTTTTGAACATGGTCCCCTTCCTCACGCGATTGACGATAAAGCCCGTTAGTTTGAGATTCATCGATTGGGCGACTTCTTCGAGTTTGGCCGCAGACTCGACAGAGATCGGGTCCTGCGTAGTCACGCCCAAAACCACATCCGCCATCCGAAGAGGAGTTAGGTTGTATTTTGTCAGACCCGGCGGCGTATCGATTATTATCACGTCGAAATTTGATCTCATCCCATCGACAATTTTGGATAGTTTTGTGGGGTCCGACCGCACAAAGCCGCTTAGGGACGGCCCAGAAGGCATGACTTTTATCCCGTACGCGTCGTAGACGGTCTTTGCCGGGTCTCCCTTTCCGGACAGCAGGTCATGCAGGTTCGGCTGGCGGTCGACCAGACCAAGGAGTGTGCTGAGGCCGGAAGTCGTGATGTCGGCATCAACCAAAAGGACCCTGCGACCCATCCTACCTAGGGCAATGCCTAGGTTTTCGGCTATCGTGGTCTTGCCCACACCTCCCTTTAGGGACGCTATCGTGAGGATGACAGTCATCTGTTCACGCAACCGACAATTAGGCTACAGTTTATTTGTATTTAAAGATGTCAGGAGCGAAAGTTGCTTCATTTGGTCAAAAAACGTTCATTTTATTTGCGGTGCGAATGAGATAATTTGCAAACGAAGGTGAATATTCTGAACGCGCAAGAGGAAAAGATGTCAGGGATTTATGAAAAAGTTCTGGCCAGGGTCGAGCCGAAAGAGATGGAGCGGAAAAAGACATTGGCCCTGGCAAAAAGCGTTTCTGAACAGCTGGTCGCGATATTGCGCTCGCAGGGGATCGAGGCGGAGGTGAATGTCGAGGGTTCGGTCGCGAAGGACACGTGGCTAGCCAGCGAGAGGGACATAGATATTTTCGTGCTTCTCCCACCGACCGGTCAGAAGGAGGTTTTTTTGAGAGTCATAGACTTGGCAAAGAGGCTCGGGCGGAAGTGGCGGATGCAGTATGCCGACCACCCTTACCTCCAGTTGAGGGTCGAAGGGCATCAGATCGAGATAATCCCCGCTTTCAAGGTGTCGAGCGCGAGCGAGCTCGCGTCGGCGGTCGACAGAACTCCATTCCACACGCGGCACGTGAGGGAAAACCTTGACGAGAGGAAGAGGAGGGATGTCAGGCTCCTAAAAAGTTTCATGAAGGGGATAGGTTGTTACGGGGCGGAGTTCAGGACCCAGGGGTTCTCAGGTTACCTTTGCGAGTTGCTCGTGATAAATTACGGGAATTTTCCAGTGGTCGTCGAGGCGGCGAAGGGCTGGAGGCAGGGAGCGGTGATAGACGTCGGCAGGAAATATCCGAACGAGGCCGAGCCGAAGGCTCTCTTTGAAAACCAACCTTTGATCGTCATAGACTCGGTCGACCAGAACAGGAACGTGGCCGCCGCCGTCTCGTTGCAGAACTTCGCGACTTTCGTGCAGGCGTGCAGGGATTTTTCCAGATCCCCGGACATCAGGTTCTTTTTCCCGAAGAGGGTCAAGCTGCTCTCGCCGGCGGAGTTCAGGCAGATGCTGAAGCGGAGGGGGACGAAACTTTACTGCATGTTGTTGCAGCACCCCGACATCCCTGAAGACGTGATTTATCCTCAGCTCAGCAAAACGGAGAGGTCGCTGATCGCGAAACTCGTGCAGACGGGGTTCGAGGTGATGAGGAGTGATGTCTGGGCCGACAGGAACAATGCGGCGGTTTTGCTTGAGTTGGCGTCCTCGAGGTTGCCGAACATGCAGAACAGGCCCGGGCCGGTGGTGTCGATAGACACCAACGTTTTCATCTCGGAACATGTCGATTCGAAAAGGCGCGTCGCGGGCCCCTTCGTCGACCAGGTAGGGAGGGTAGTCTTCGAGATCACGCGCAGCGAAGTCGAGGCGTCGAAAAATCTGCGTCTCGCGATATCAGAGAAAGAGGGTTTCGGCAAAAATATCGCGGAAGCCGTTGACAGGAAATACCGGCTTCTTGAGGACCGGGAGATATCTTCGTTTTTCAAGAACAGGAGTTTCCACGAGTTCGTCTCAGATTACCTCACCAGATGCCTGCCCTGGTATCGCAGGTAGATTTTTCGGGATTTGAGTTAATGAAATGCCAAATATATTGATTTTATCGCATTTGACGTTCCAAATTTGCGGTTTTTTTTGCTGCCTTATAATTGGATTTTTACAATATATGTAAACGGGGGGAATTGGGGAATGACGAAAAGACAGGGGGTGAGGCCCGCCGAGAAATTCTCGGCATTTTATTTCGATCCTAAATCTTTCTTTCTCGATGGCCTCGCCCATTTTTCATTTTTCTCTCTCGTCGAAAAGCGTTTGAAAAAGGTCGAGTCGCGTTCATTGACTGTCTGGACACCAGCACCGACCGCAAATCGGCCGATTTTCCGCAAGGTGGGGCGGGGTGCAGACTCTTGAATCACATTCACAAAGTTTCGTAGATCCGGGTTACAATAAATGCGCGTTATCGCGATGGGTCGCGGGTTATCGCTTCATCGAAAAAACTTTGGTCTTTTTTTGTTGTTTCAATCTAATCGTTTATTTTGTCATTTCCGGGAACCCCTCGCTTCTAGAATACCTTGCGCTGACCCCGAGCCAGCCATACGGGGTCGTTACGGCGAACTTTGCGCACCGCGACATAAATCACCTGGCGGGCAACACGGTTCTTTTCGTGATCATGACGGCGTTTTTCATGAGCGTGAACATTTCATTGGACCTGAATTCCAGGAGGATTGCAAGCAAAATTTTCTGCTATGGGAGTTTTGCCGTCGGGATCGCGACATGCGCGGCCCAATTTTTGAATTGGAAGATGAATGGGATTTCAGGAATCGGGGCATACGGCTCCTCCGGAGTCGTATACGGCGCGGCCGGCATTTTGCTGGCTTCGGCAGTCTACAACATTTTGTTGTGCATGAGGAGCTTCCGTTTAGGGTCCCTGGATAGTGCGGGTGTCGCCTCACCGAACGTTTTTTTGCAGCGACTTTTTCGATACACGTCATGGGGATATTCACTTATCTGCCCGTGTTCCATAGAGAGATGTTCTTTTTCATCAACACCAAAGTCGCGTGGAACTTTCACGAGCTTGGGTTTTTGATCGGGTTCTCTTTCACGTTGCCGGTTTTGCTCCTGTCCTGGGTTTGGGTGAAATATAGGTTGCAAAACCCAGTTTAGTTGCCATGAAAGCTTTTTCAATACTGGAGAGGATTCGGTATCGAGGAAATTTATGCAGATGGCTGAAGCAAGGAAAGGCAGGACGACACCTGAGATTGAATCGGTGGCGAAGGCCGAGGGGAAAACGGCAGAGTTCGTAATGAGCGGCTTGGCGGCCGGAAGGATAGTCATCCCGCGGAATGTCAAGCGAAAATCTGTCGATGTCAAGGGAATCGGCGAGGGCTTGAGCGTGAAGATAAACGCGAACGTCGGCACATCCCCCGATTACCCGAAAGTCGAGGAGGAAGTGGAGAAGGCAAAAATCGCCGTGAGATACGGTGCGGACACGATTATGGATCTCAGCATCGGCGGCGAGGTTGACGTTATCCGGCGGAGGATCATGGATGCCGTCGAAGTGCCGATAGGGACGGTGCCGATATACCAGGCGGCAATAGGCATGTCGAAACGCGGGAAGGACATCGTTGACATGATCTCGGATGACATTTTCAACGCGATAAGGAGGCACGCTGAAGATGGGGTCGATTTCGTCACAGTGCACTGCGGCGTGACCAGAGAGGCCGTCGAGACCCTTCAGAGGACGGGGAGGCTTCTGGACGTCGTTAGCAGGGGCGGGTCGTTCCTGGCGGCATGGATGCTGCACAATGGGATGGAAAATCCCCTCTACTCGGAGTTCGATTATCTGCTCGAGATCGCGCGGGAGTTCGATCTGACGCTGAGCTTGGGGGACGGGATGCGCCCCGGCTGTCTGGCAGATGCCTCCGACGCAGCCCAGTTCCAGGAACTCATCACGTTGGGAGAGTTGGTCGGCAGGGCGCGGGAGGAGGATGTTCAGGCGATGGTCGAGGGGCCCGGGCATTTGCCCCTCAGCCACATCGAGGCGAACGTGAAGCTTGAAAAGACGGTCTGCAAGGGCGCGCCATTCTACGTTTTGGGACCGATTGTCACGGACATAGCGCCAGGTTACGATCACTTGGTTGGCGCGATAGGGGGGGCAATGGCGGCTTGGGCCGGCGCCGATTTCTTGTGCTACGTCACTCCCGCGGAGCACGTTTGTCTGCCGGGAATCGAGGAAGTGAAGGAGGGGGTGATTGCCTCGAAGATCGCGGCCCACGTCGCCGATGTGGCGAGGGGAACCGGGATTGAGTTGGACAACGAGATGGCCAAGGCCAGGAAAAAATTCGATTGGGGCAGGCAATTTGAGATTGCCGTGGACCCGGAAAGGGCGAAGGAAATGAGGAAAAAGTCGCCGCCGGTGCTCGACCCGAAGGTTTGCAGCATGTGCTCCGAGCTTTGCGCGATCAAGATGGTCGAGGATTATCTGAAAAAGCAGAGGCAGACTGTCAGGTAGAAGAATTGATTTTTGCTGCATCCGCTGGTTTCATTTATTTGATGTCAAGTCCCCACTTGACAAAAAATTTTTGATCGTTAAAAACGTTTCCGAGATAGATACTTCGACGCCGTCAGCGCCGCTATGCACCCGTGCCCGGCAGCCGCGATTATCTGGTTTTCAGGAATGTTCGTCACGTCCCCCGCCGCGAACAGTCCAGGGATGTTCGTCTCGCAATATTCATTCACGATTATCTCTCTCCTTTTGTTCAGTCCGAGTTTTCCCCCTTCAACAGGGATTACCTCGGGGTTCAACCCAATCTCGACAAACACCCCCTGAACTTCCAGATTCTTTTCCTCGGAATTTTCGACCAATACCTTAATCCCTTCAACAAAGTCCTTTCCAATGATTTCTTTCACCACCGTTTTCAACATTATCTCGACATTGCCAGACTTGGAAATTTTTTCAAACATAACCTCGTCGCCGCTCGGTTTCCCCGAGATGTCGATGAGGAACACTTTTTTCGCTATTTTCGTTAGCTGCAAGGCCGCGCCGAGCCCCGAGTTCCCGCCGCCCACGACAGCGACATCCTTTCCGGCAAACAAAGGAGCGTCGCAAATCGCGCAATATGTGACCCCTTTGCCCCTGAATTTCACCTCTCCGGGGACGTTCAGCATCCTTGGTTTCTTCCCCATCGCGATGATCACGGTTCGCGACTCATACTCGCCGTCAATAGTTTTTATCGTAAAATAATCATTTTCGATTTTGATCGACCTCGCCTCGACCGCCTCCTCGCAGTCTATCTTGAACTTGTGAACGTGCTCATGGAATTTTTCCGCAAGTTCAGGGCCCGTTATGAATTCGAAACCGGGATAATTTTCGATGTCGCTCGACAAGCCGGCCTGCCCACCTATGTCCTTTGAAATTATCAGGGTTTTCATCCCCTTTCTCACGGCGTAAATCGCGGCCGTCATTCCGGCCGGCCCAGCCCCTATTATCGCGATATCGAACATT
>DYTO01000012.1:9157-15656 GCA_020725895.1 Candidatus Hadarchaeum sp.
CAAAACAATTACCCCCCCTCTGTTGAAATGACTATGTTGCCGCGGCCCTTTTTGATCCTCTTGATCAGCCCGCGGTTTTCCAGGTCCGTGAGCATGAGACTGACTTTCGCCTCGGAGTACGGCAACTTCCTTCGCAACTCCACCTGGTTCGCCCTGCCACCCTCCGCCCTTATTGCCTCCATCACGCCCTGGAGGTCCTTCGGCAGCCCGATGACCTTAACAGATTGCTTTGAAATCTCAGCGGGCTTCTTCTTCATGGCGTAATATGCCACGATCGCGCCGAGTATCGCTATCCCGGCCAATATCGAGGCCGCCGCCAGAGCGTTGCCTCCGTCGTCAATGTTGAAATCCGGCGGGTCGATGGTAAAGTCGTTGTCTTCAAGCGTTGGCAGAAGAATCAGGTCTATCCGATAACTTCCACTTTCAGTCACAGTGATATTTTCCTCCGCATATTCCCGCAAGAGAGTGTTCTCGTAATACCCGGCAGTGATAATATAACTTCCAAAAGGAACCTCGAATGAAAAATCGCCGTTGTCAGCGACCATTGTCTGGACCGGGGAGGTGTTTATCTCGACAACAACGTTGTACATCGGGTCAAACGTGAACCAGTCGTAAGTCGTCCCGTATATCGTTGCCCTGTTTTCCTGGGCCAGCGTGGTCCCTGATGGAACAATCAGCGCGATTGCTATCAACAACCCCAGCGCAGCCTTCCTAAACATAGTTTAATTTATTCGGCCCAATTTAAATCGTTTAGGGTAGCATAAAGTTTTAGGAGCTCAAATAAAGCTTTGTAAAGCATTTGGGGCATTTTTGGGGCTTTATTTTCCAATGCAAACACAAGTTTGTTTATAAACATTTTTTGAGAAAGGTTGTTCAGTAAACCAATGATCCGCGCGCGCGATAGGGGCCGCGCGGGGAGCTTGACCCGAACAAAAAAGGTGAAAAAAAATGAAACAAGTAGCGGCAATGGCGATGGTTGCAATGATGCTGGCGATGGCAGTTCCAGCGGCAACGGCACAGACATGGAGAGAGACCATGAGAGAAAAGCGCGAAACATGGTCTAGCATGAAAGAGAACTTCCAGGACACGGTCGCGGCATTGAAAGATGCCAAAGATGATTTCATAGATGCGAAAGCGGCTTATCGAGCAGACAAGACCGCGGCCAACCTGACCACTCTCGGCGAAAAGTTGAGAGACTGGGCCCGGCTTGCTTACCATGTGCGCTTGAACCATCTGATGGCTTTGAGTGCCAGAGCTGAGTCAACCCAGGGTCTTCCTGAAGAAAACAAAACCGCACTGAAGAGCGAGATCAACGGCTACATCGCAACGGTTGAGAACTACGGTGCGAGCATAGTCGCGACAGACAACAGGCGTGAGAAAGTAACCCTGCTGTTTGAGCTGCGGAACTATTATGACAACATCAGCATCCGCTTGAAGCAGATAGTCGCGGAGCTGATACTGGCGGGATTCAGAGTGATGGTCGAGAGAGCAGAGGCATTCGCAGCGAGGGTCGAGGCCAAGATTGAAAGTCTGAAAGACAACGGTGTCGACACCGCCAATCTAGAGATTTGGCTATCCAATTACCAAGAGAACATCGCGCTAGCTTACGAGCGATTGGAAAATGCGGATGCAAAGATCGACGAGATCACCGACAACCTGACTTTCAGAGAGCTATTCCTGGTCGCAATGACACACGCGAGGGCCGCCCTGGCTTATACCAAGGGTGCCTTGAGGAGCCTCAAGGACATCATCTTGGAAATGAGAGGAGACGGGCACACCGTGATTGTCAGCGGCTCTGGGACCCTGAAGGCAAGTGGCTCTGGAACGGCAGACATAACCGGCACAGGCGTTGTGAAGATCGACGCGATCGAGAACGGGACCCTTAAGGTCTCCTTGAACGCGAACGTCAACATAACAGGTGAAGGGACGTCAGAGACAACCGACAACGAAGTGATATACAGCGGCTTTGGAACGGCCAAAGTTTCAGGCAACGACATAACAGTCTGGGTCTCTGGAACGAACATCTTGCTGCACGCAAGCGGCACGGGAACGGCGGTCCTGACCGGAACTGGCGAGTACACGACGTACGGAGAAAACGTTTATGTAGACGGAACATGGACGTCAACAGGGATTTCAACTGACATATCCACCGGAAACGCGGAGTGAGTAAGATGGCAGGAAAGAAGATTGCAGCAGTAGGGATACTCGCGATAGTTCTTATCTCGGTAGGAGCCTACGTCTACATACGGGCCCCGTCAACGACGGGAAGCACGACCACGCCAGAGCTATCAGAAGTGGACGACTTCATAAGCGAACTCGAAAGTTACATGGACTTCGAGAACATGGATCAAGACATAGGTCTAGATGGTCTCTCTTCAGAATAGAGGGACCTTTTTTCTTTTTTTTATTTTTTCATTGCAGTGGTTAGAAGGCCCCATCGAACCTGTTTTATACTTTTAACTTTCAATTGTTAGGAGTCGCATGAAGCTATTCACGGTCGGTCCGGTGGCCTGCAGACCGGAGGTCTTGCAGGATATGGGCATCCAGATGTTCAGCCACAGGAGCAAGGAATACCAGAGGATACACCGCGAGGCCGTCGAGCGCCTGCAGAGATTCCTCGAGACGAAGGGCCAGGTTTTCCTTTTTCCCAGCTCAGGTTCAGGGGTGATGGAAGGCACGGTCAGGAACTGCGTCGAGAAGAAGATGCTGTGCTGCGTCACCGGCGAGTTCGGCAAGCGCTATGCCGAGGTAGGGGTTTCGAACGGCAAGGAAGTCGAGAAACTGGAGACTGAAATAGGAAACCCGGTGACCCCCGAGGAGCTCGACGAGAAATTGTCGTCCGCGAAGGACATCGAGGCGGTCGCGATAACATACAACGAGACGAGCGTCGGAATTCTGAACCCGTTGCCGGAGCTCGCCAAGGTGGTGAAGGATCACGGGAAGCTTCTTTTCGTCGACGCGGTCAGCGCGATGGGCGGCGTCGAGATAAAAGTCGACGATTGGGGCATAGACGTTTGCTTTTCAAGCTCGCAGAAATGTTTCGGGGTGCCCCCCGGGCTGGCGATGGCAAGCATCAGCAGCGAGGCGCTGGAAATGTCTTCTCGCGCGAAGAACAAGGGCTGGTACTTCGATTTCAAGCTCTATGAAAAATACCAGCAGGGCGAGTGGAGCACTCACATGCCCCCGCCAGTACCACAGATCGCCGCGCTGAACAAGGAGCTGGAGATAGTCGAGCGTGAGGGCGGCAAGCAGAAGCGCCTTGAGCTATACCAGAAGAGGGCCAAGCGCATACGGGAAGGCGTCGAGGACCTGGGCCTGAAGCTCTACCCGAAGCCAGGGTACGAGAGCCCGACAGTGGCCTGCGTGAACGCCCCCGCCGGGATGAAAGGTCTGGACGTCTACGAGAGGATGAGAAAGGAAGGTTTTGAGTTGGCGAAGGGATACGGGGTCCTGAAGGAGCGGACGTTCAGGATAGGAAACATGGGATACATCACGATAGAAGGCATCGACGAGATGCTTCAAACGCTGGGCAAGGTAGTCAGAAAGTGATTTCGAGATATCGATATAAACTCAAGTAAAAAGTTGTTCTGAGAGCATGGCACTTACTCCGACGAAATTCATATGGATGGATGGGAAGTTCGTCCCATGGAAGGACGCGAACGTCCACGTCCTGACGCACACGCTGCACTACGGGCTCGGAGTTTTCGAGGGGGTACGCTGTTACAAGACCAGGAAAGGCCCGGCAGTCTTCCGGCTCAAGGACCACATCTTCAGGCTGAAAAATTCCGCGAAGATGGTTGGGATGAAAATCCCATTCTCGGCCGGCGACCTCATCGACGCCGTGAAAAAGACCATAATCAGAAACAACATCAAGGAGTGTTACATCCGCCCGATCGCATACTATGGTTACGGGGTGATGGGCCTCAACCCGAAAGGGTCGAAGGTCAACGTGGCGATTGCCGTTTGGCCTTGGGGAACTTACCTTGGCGAGGAGGGGCTGGAGATTGGAATCCGCGCGAAGATTTCTTCGTGGGCGAGGGTCCACCCGAAAATCCTACCGCCGCAGGCGAAAATCATAGCCAACTATGCAAACTCTATCCTGGCAAAGGTCGATGCCCTGAACACCGGGTACGACGAGGCGATCCTGCTCAACATCGACGGCTACATAGCGGAAGGCCCCGGGGAGAACATCTTCATAGTCAAGAAGGGGAAACTGATCACGCCACCGATTTCCACGGGCGCGCTCGTCGGGATAACGAGGGATTCGGTGATAAAAATAGCAAAGGACGAAGGCATCCCTTTCGAGGAGCGGAGGATAAAACCCAAAGACCTGTACTCGGCCGACGAGGCGTTCTTCACGGGAACGGCCGCCGAGATCACGCCGATCAGGGGAGTGGACGGGAACAGGATCGGAGACGGAAAGCGCGGTCCGATAACCGAAAGGCTGCAAAGGATATTCTTCAACACCGTCAGAGGAAACGAAGAGAAATATTCCGATTGGCTCGATTACGTGAAGTGAGCAACTTGTGGGCACCTATAAGTCTTGGATTTTTCAGCGATAGAAAAGAAAAGAAACTGCCACCACTCGTCGACGTCGACCTGTCGCCGCAGTTCTGGAACATAAAGCCAGGTGAAAAATTGTCCTCGACCGTCGCCGTTAATCCTTTGGGCATGAACAAGACGAACGTCCTGCTTTCTGCAAGGGAATCGAGCGGTGCCGAGATCCCGGAAGGCATCTCGATCGGGTTCGATCCATCAGGAGGGTTGCCGCCGTTCACATCGAAGATGTCCATCGTGACATCACCCGAGCTACGGCCGCAGACTTATTCTTTCCTGGTAGTGGCGAAAAGCGGGATTACAGAGTCAGAAAAAACTTGCGTTTTGGTCGTGCAAAGAGAATCGGCAAAAGAAACCAAAGTTCAGGAAAAATCGTATTCGGAGCCGATACTCCCCGCACCTCCCATGATTGCCGGGAAAGTCCCACTCTACCCGAACGCTTTCCGGAGGAGCGTAAACGAAAAAGAGAAAATAGTGGTATATTCGATTTCCGACAGCCCGGAAGACGCCGTCAGTTTTTACCAAGTGCAGATGAAAAGGCTAGGCTGGAAATCCAAGAGCGAAACAGATGAAATGCCGTTCGAGTTCATTTTCACGAAGGATGATTCAGAGGTAAGGATAGAAATTTCCGGCAAAGACCCGACGCTCATCTCAATAAAACTCTGACCTGGTCAAACGCCCAGAATCCTGACGATTTCTATCGCGGCCATCGCGAAAGCGATCAAGAAGAGGTAAGCGGTGAAAGCTAGGCGCAATTTCCTGTCCTTCGCTTTCACAGCGAATCTTGCACCTACCTGCGCCCCCAGTATCGTCCCAAGGCCGATTGGCAGCAACAGCCCAAAGTCGACGTGGCCCAGCATGAAATGCCCTATCGACCCCGGGATAGCGTAGATGGCCATCGTCATCAGAGAGGTCCCAATCGCGTCGTGCAAGCAGAAGCCCATGACGAAAGTGTAAAGCGGGATTTGCACGATGCCGCCGCCAACTCCAAGGAAGCCGGAGACAGCACCCGCGACTATGCCTATCAAAGCGGCCAGTTTCAAAGACTCATTAGGCTTTCTTTTATTGTTTTCCACGTTCCAAGAGAACCTGACCCCCACGATCGCTATGTAAACGGCGGTTATCAGCATCAGTATTTCCCCAGCAAAATAGCCTGTAGATAGAGCAGCCAAAAATGCGGCGACAGATCCAGCGATACCGGAGACGATCGCTATTTTCATTTTTATCATTTTTTTCATTTTGTAGACAATCGTGCCGGAGATCGCAGTTGGAATCACGATCGGCAAGGGAGTTCCCAAGGCGATCTCCCCGGAACGCCCAAGCAAGTCTCGGATAGCCACGGTGGTCAAAGTCGCCCCGCCAATGCCGAAAGCCCCTGACAAAACGCCCGTACCGATCCCAATCGAAAAAACCATCAAGCCGTAAATTAGGTCCATCTGATCCCTAAATCTCGTTGATATTGTTAATCGTGTCCACGATCGCGCACTCCAGGAGTTTCTCCCCCAAGTAGTGGCTCGTTCTGATGCCCAGCCTTGTGACCTCGTTCGCCCGCTTGTCCGCCCAGTCGTATTTCCTCCTCACCTCAGTCATCCCGACGAAGCCGACTTCGGGATATTGAGTGAAATCGGAGTGTTCAGTCAGCTTCGAAAGATTAACAATGTTCATGGTCGCCCCCATGCTCAACTCTCCGGTCGCCGCGTGCGGCCCCTCTATTTCTACCAAAGTGTTGTTGAGCACCACGCGGATTCCCACCTTTTTCTCGAGATCAGGGATCTTTTCCCTTAACGGGATGTTCCCTCCGTGGCCGTTCACGAGAACAGCCGCCTTTATGCCTAGCATGCGGTGGGCGTTCAAAAGAGCGGTCGTGAGTTCTTCGACGACCGTTTCCATCGACTGGTGCGACCCCGTGTCTATCCCTGGCAACTCATACGAAGAGTAAAGG
>DYTO01000012.1:15666-27057 GCA_020725895.1 Candidatus Hadarchaeum sp.
CTTCGCCCCGCTTATTTTCGCCGCCTCCTGCGCCACGTGCGAGGCCAGCTTGGCGTCGGTGTCGAGTGGCAGGGCGGCGCCATGCTTCTCATCATGCGAGCCTATCGCCATCACTCCTATTTCCTCGGGCCTCATTTTTTCACCACGGACTAACTAGTAGTCCAGTTTATAACGCTTTTCGCGGCGTTCAGGATTTCTCAATCCTCTGAACCATCTTCACGGCGGCCTCAACGGAGCGCCTCGCGTAATCGTTCACCCTCTCGAGCGCCTGCATCCTCGTCATGCCAGGTCCTGAGATGCCGAGCCCGATCGGTTTCCCGTACTGCAGCTCAAGGTCTATCAGTTTCCTCGTCGCGTGCTGCATCACTATCTCGTCGTGCTCGGTGCCTCCTTCTATCACAGAACCCAAGGCCACGATTGCGTCGACGTCCTTGCGCTCGGCCAGAGTCTTCGCGCCGAGCGGGATTTCGAAAACTCCCGGGACCATTATCTCGGCGGAGACCTGCGCCCCTAGGAATTCCGCGTGCCTCTTGGCAAACTCTATCATGGGCATCACCACGTCCGCGTTGAATTCGCTCGCCACTATCCCCAACTTCACCATATTTTCACCTCCTTAAAGGTCCGGCGTCAGGGGCTCCTTCGCGCTGCCCCGTGCCGGCCATTTTCCTGAGATCATCGGGTCTGAAGAGCAACCTGTAGACGTTCCTCGCGTGCTCCTTCGCGCGATTCTCCGCGAGTTCCGCGAGTTCCTTTTCGTTCCTTGCCTCGTCCGCGTGGACGAAAACCTCGATTATGTGCTTGTTCGTCATGAGCTGCGCCCAGATCAACCCGAGGGAGGCCTCGTGGGCGCACTGCTTGTCGATCGGCTCGGCGCCAGGCATACCGAGAGCAATCACGATGTCGCACCCCCCTTCGAGAAGCGACTTCGCCTCCACAGGGATGTCCTTGATGCCCGGGACTGTTCTCCTCTCGAACTTTGCGACGCAAAGCTGGTTCAGCTCGTCCATCACAGCACCGGCCATGTCGAACCTGGAGAATGTCGTGTCGACAATCCCGACTTTTTTCATTTCCCAACCGCCTCCATCCAAGCCTCGACTATCTCGGAGCCGGAAACGAGTTCCAGACCTTTCCTTTCGGAATATCGCCTTGCTTTTTCGATTGAGAGGGCCTTCTTCGTCCCGGCGTCCATCATCTCGCAGAGCGCAGTCACCGGCGTTTTCCCTGCAAGTTCCGCAAAAGCAACAGTCAATTCCGTGTGCCCTTTCCTTTTTTTGAGCAACCCGTCGGCGGCCCTCAAGAGAGGCACGTGGCCGGGGCTCCTGAAAGATTTGCCGAATTCTTCAGCCACGGGCGCCCTCATGGCCATTGCGCCCATCTTCCCTAGCTGACTTATCGTGAGCGCCCTGTCGGAATCGGTTATGCCGGTGAAAGTCTTCCTGTGGTTCACTGCGAGAGAGAATGCCGAGCGTTCATCGTAAGGGATATCGTTTGCACGGGTCAGAGTCAGGATTTTGAATTTCTTGCTTGCAAACTCGTAAACTTCCGTCAGGTAAGGGATGCCAAAATTGTTGGCTATTTTCGGATGCACGGCAGCACAGATCATCCCGCCGCCGTCCATTCTCATCGTGGCAATGCTTTCGGGCTTGACGAATTCCGTCAGCATCACCAAGTCCACTTCATTTTCGCGCCCCTTGGAGTCGTGAATCAGGACGAAATTCCCTTTCTTGAAATCCTCGATCGCTTTTTCCAGGCTCAAACTTCCACCTCGATTTCCACCTGGTCGCCATCTTTCAACCTCAGGGTTTTGCGCAGGTTTTGCGCCGCGATGAATTCCAAAACGTCGCGGTGGTGGCTGCGATTAGGCAGGACAAGCGCGCCTTTGACCCCGTTCAACCTCGCATTGAAAATCTTGACGGGACCGAACGTTCGCTCCCTTGTTTTGTATCCCGAAATCTCGAGCCCCTGCATCCTCAGCAGAATTTCCCTTTTCTCGATTGAATTTTTTTCTAGTTTCACGTCCAGGGTGCCAGCGTAAGGCGCGTAACCAAGGACTTCTTTGAATTTCTCAGCATAACCCCTCTGCTGCATGTAATATCTGCCCTCCCCGAACCCGGCGGTCACTTTTCCCGAAAATTTAAGTTTGGAGATTTTTCTTTTGAAAACGTTCTCCAGGTCAAGATAGATCGCCCTGAGTTCGGCAATCCCCTGCGAAGTTATCATCACTGTCTGCCCTTTCGTACCGTACCGCCTGGAGATCAACCCGGAATTTTCGAGAGATTCCAGGCGCCTCGCGGCGGTCTGCTTGGAAGACTTCAAGTCCTTCGCGAGCTCGTTCAGAGGCACCAGGATTTCCACCTCATGCGCGCTCTTTTTGACGAGCAGAAGGAGCGTCTCGACGTTTGAATTTCCAGCCATGTTCCCGAAGTAAAGGGGGTTCCCAGCCAATTTAAACCTTACCAAAAATGGAACTCGTCTTAATAATGGAACGATTTGGTGTTTCGAGCAAAAACTGCCGTTTGCGAGGCGCATCCGTTAGCTTTAAACCAAACCCGGTTAGAGAAATGGCTTTGAGGTTGTAAAGATGGGTTTCCTGACATTGGATGACGTGGATGTGAAGGGAAAGAACGTTCTTTTGCGCGTCGACGTTAACTCTCCCATCGATCCAAAAACCGGAGAGATTCTTGATGACACGAGGATCCGGCTCTGCGCCCCGACGATAAAGGAGCTGGCGCTGAAGGGCGCGAAAGTGATGATACTCGCTCACCAGGGCAGGCCCGGCGACCCCGATTTCACGACTCTCGAGAAACACGCGAAAAAACTTTCTGAAGCGGTCGGGATGCACGTCGAATACATCTGCGACCCGATCTGCTCTTTCATCGTCAAGAGGTTGAAAATGATGCGGCCGACGGAGATAGTGTTGATGGAGAATGTCAGGATTTTAGCCGAGGAGGGCCTGAAGATCCCCCCGGAGGCGCAGGCAAAGACTCAGATGGTTCGTTTTCTCTCTTCTATCGGCACTATTTTCGTGAACGACGCGTTCGGTGCGGTCCACCGCTCGAGCCCCTCCCTCGTCGGCCTGGCGGAGGTAATGCCCAGCTACGCCGGCAGGCTCATGGAAAAAGAACTCAAGGCCCTCGAAAAGGCGCGTTCACCAGAAAAACCGTGCGTTTACGTCTTGGGCGGGGCCAAGTTCGACGATTCGATAAAGATAGCGGAAAACGTCCTTTCGAATGGGGTAGCCAACGCGGTGTTGACGGGAGGGCTCGTCGGCCAGGCATTCCTCGCGGCGTCCGGAAGAAACCTGGGCAAGCCAAACGTCGATTTCATGAATTCGAAGGGTTACGAGGAAGAGGCGGAGAACGCGAAGCGCCTTCTCCAGCAACACGGAGGAAAAGTAGCGATACCGGTGGACGTTGTCGCGGAGGTCGACGGCAAGCCAAAAGTCGTTCCGATAAACGAGTTGCCGATTGACGCACCGATTTACGATATTGGACCAAAGACTGTCGAGGGGTATTCGAAGATTTTGGCTGGCGTGAAGACTGTTGTCGCGAACGGCCCGATGGGAGCTTTCGAGCGCCCGGGATTCGAGAGCGGGACTTTCGGGGTCCTGAAGGCGATGGCAGAGTCCCCAGCGTTCACGGTAATAGGCGGAGGGCACATAGTCGCCGCGACCACAGCGTCAGGTCTTGCCGACAAGATGAAACACATAAGCACCGGAGGCGGGGCCACGATAAGTCTTCTGGCGGGCGACGACTTGCCCGTCGTGGACGCGCTCGAGCGCGCGGCAGAGAGGGTGAAACCATCGAAGCGAAGCGCATAGTCATCATCGGCTTCCAGTCGGCCGGGCTGACCGCGGCTGGCGCAGCGAGGCTGGCTAACCGCGATGCCAAGATCACCGTCATCGAGCGCAGGATGTACGCGACATATCACCCGTGCGGGCTTCCGTTTGCGATAGGCGGCGATGTCCCTCACATAAGGCATCTGGTAGAAGCCGCGCCGAAGCTGCCGGGCGTCGACGTCATGATCGGGACCGTCGCGAAGTCGATAAACAGAAAAGACAAGATCGTCGAGGTAGAGGACCGCAGGACCCTGAAGAAGATGATGATCGCGTATGACAAGTTGATTCTGGCGACCGGGAGCCTTCCGCTGGTCCCGCCGATACCCGGAGTCAACCTGAAGAACGTTTTCACGCTCAGGACGATGCACGATGGCGAGGAAATCTTGGCCACTCTTCCAAGAACAAACAAAGCGGTCGTCATTGGCGCGGGCCCGATCGGGATCGAGGCCGCTTCCGCCCTTAAGGAGAGGGGTTTGGACGTGACGATGATCGAAATGAAGCCGAGCGCACTGCCAGGGATGCTCGACGCGGACATGTCCGAAGCAGTTTTGGAGAAGCTCAACCAGGTCGGGATCAAGACAATGTGTTGCAGCCCGGTCAAGGAGATCAAGGGCGAGGGCAGCGTGAGTTCAGTCGTTGTCGGGGAAACGGAGATTCCGTCCGACATGGTGATACTTGCGATGGGAGTCAAGCCGGACCTTGAGCTGGCGCAGCAGGCGGGGATCGAGATGGGCGCTTCCAAGCTGATAAAAGTAGACGACCACCTGAGGACAAGCGACCCGGACATCTATGCTATCGGCGACTGTGCAGAATCAAAGTGTTTCTTCACAGGCCGGCCTATGAGGAGCCAGCTAGCGACGACGGCGATCAGGATGGGGAAAGTTGCAGGGGCCAACGCGGCAGGGGGCGACAAGGTTTTCCCCGGGGTTCTCAACACGGTCGTTTCATCGGCGTATGGGCTCGAGTTGGCGGCGGCAGGGCTCACCGCGCAAGCCGCGAAAGACGCGGGAATCGACGTGGTCACCGGACGCATCAGGACGTTGAGCAAACCTTACTTCTATCCCGGGGCAGAGCCAATCATCGTGAAGCTCGTCGTTGAGAGAGGGACGAGGAAACTTGTCGGCGGGCAGATCATCGGGGACGGCTCCGCCGAGAGGGCCACGCTTCTGGCGTTCGCGATATCGCACAGCTCGACTGTCGATGAGCTGGCTTCGATGGAATATTCATACGCGCCCCCGGTGAACGAATGCATCGAGCCGCTCATGATTGCCGCGGAAGCAGTCATGAGAAAACTTTGAATTTCCCGGTAGTTTGCAATGTTGTTCGTGATAGAGAATCTGGAGCCAAGGCTCAGCGAATGGCTGTTCATCGAGTACTCTCACGCGGCGAAGATCGTCGGGCGCAAGAATCTGATGATAACCAACGTGAAAGGGCCGTCCGAGTTGAGGAAGTTGCGCAAGGTCGCGAGAGCTGAAGACAGAAGCGTTGCGGACATGTTCACTCGGAGCGAACTCATCGTTTTGGACCCGGAGGCGAGGAAGGACTTGGCCCCGAAGGACTTCCGTGGGAAAAAAGCGGCAGTGATAGGCGGAATCTTGGGTGACGACCCCCCGCGCATGCGGACGAAGGAGATGTTAACCAGTAAAATTCAAGGTGCGACTGCAAGAAAAATCGGCGCGCACCAGTTCTCAATCGACAGCAGTGTTTACGTCGCATGGCATGTTTTTTCGGGAAAATCGCTCGAGAAAATCCCAACGGTCCACGGAGTCGAAATCCCGCTATCAAAATACCATTCTATCCAGCTGCCTTACGAATATCCGTTGGTGGCCGGGAAGCCATTGATTTCGAAGAAACTTTTGGCGTACGTGAAGCGCCGCGGCGACATGTTTTGAACAAATTCAGATTGAGAACTTACGCAAGATATCTTCAATAGTGGCGAGCGCGGCCGTCATGTTGGTGATAGGGATATTTGCGGGTTATTTTGCAATCTCCAGAAATCCCACGACACAAGGCGGTAGCCCAGGGACGCCTTCGGGAGGCCAACAGCCGGTCGGGGAAACTGGCGTGCAGTCAGTGGGATCATCATACAATATCGCAAGCGGTGTTACGTCAGGAACGTTCCACACCGGCCAGAAAGCGGACATGATGCTTTCCGGGTTCGGTTTCGACAACACAGGCGGCCCCTTGATTTTCAACCATCCGGGCAACGTCGCTACCGACGGCACTCGCCTGTTGCTCGCCGACAGAAACAACAATCGCGTGCTGATCTGGAACAGTCTGCCGACAGGAAATTCCGCACCCGATATTGTGCTGGGACAGGAAAATTTCTATTCCAACTATCCGGGGACCGACATGAACAAAATGAACTGGCCAATAGGGGTCTCCGTTTATGGCGGAAAGGTTCTGGTGACCGATACGTACAATAATCGGGTTTTGATCTGGAACTCCTTCCCGACGACGAACGGCCAAGCCGCGGACATGGAGTTGAAGACGGGCATGAATTGGCCGTGGGCGGTCTGGACGAACGGCACCAAGCTTGTCATCACCTCGACAGGAGATTCGAGCATCCAGATCTGGAATTCCTTCCCGACGAGCGACAGGGTGGCTGATATCTACATCGGCTTGCCAAATGAGATAGGTACTCCGCGCGCGATTGCAAGCGATGGCAGTAATCTAGTGATAGGTGACCACAACGCGTTCCAAGCGGAGCAGGGTACATTTTTCTGGAAGACATTCCCGACCCAAAACAATCAGAGGTATGATTTCTACGCTTCGGACATCACTTTGATGGGCATGCAAGGCGGGCAGGGCGGCCATGGCGCACAGATCTGGGGGCCGACGATCACATCCGATGGCAAACTGATCGGGGTCGCCAACCAGCTTTTCATATGGAACTCCTTCCCGACAGACAACAGCGACGCGCCCGACCTCTCCGTGGGTGCGAGATACTCAGGAGCCGCAGGTTACGACTTTGGTGGCAGCCAGTCGGGTGACGGGTCGGGAGTCGCCGTGGCGGGAACCAAATTGTACGTTTCCCTTTCCAACGGCAACAAGATTGTTGGATACAATTCCATTCCAACCAGCAGCGAACAGTATCCTGATTTCGCGGTCGGAGCGGAGAACGTTTACACGAACACTTTGGTAACAAATTACTTCCAAACTAACCCCGCGGCCGCGACTGACGGGAACAGCCTTTTTGTGATCTCCAATTTCGACTCCACGCTGTATGTTTGGAAGAACATCCCCGACGAGAGCGGCGCAAAACCGGATTATACATATGATCTGAACGCGCCGCCGAATTCGATTGTCATAGCGGACAACAAACTTATCGTGCCATCTGGCAACGGCTTCTTCGTGTGGGACAACCTTCCGCTCTCCGGCGAGATGCCAACCACGACAAGCCAGGTCGGTGGGATCACATTCACAAGGCCAACCGGGGTGGCTCGTGATGACAAGTACTTCTATGCCGCCGACGTTTCAGGAAAAACTTATGTCTGGGATGGAAATCCATTTTCAGTGTCTTCGTCTCCAAAGTTTACACTTGACATCAGCGGTCCGGTTTTGTCAAGCAACGGCACGTACCTAGCCGTGGCCGACTCCGATGCGGGACCAAAGTTCTACAGGATAAGCGATTTCCCTAATCCGACCGAATTTCAGATTCCTGGCAGACCATTCAATCGTCCGGGTGGACCGCTCCTCTATGAGAACAAGCTGTTCGTCCCTGACACAGTATACAACCGCGTCCAGATTTGGAATTCAATCGACCTGGCTATTGCTGGGAGCCCGCCCGATATCGTCTTGGGCCAATCGAGCCTCGGCAACACAGACCCGGCGATAGGCGAGGACAGGCTTTTCTGGCCGAGCACTCTGGCGTTCGACGGCGACTATCTCTGGGTAGGCGAGTACAAGTTCTCGATAAGAGTGGTGCGGTTCAGCCCGTATTGAGCGGTTTTCTAGACTTCTCTCGCCTTCTCCTTTGAAGCTCCGGCCCACATCTTGCCGAAGATTATCCTTTCATCGTCACGCATGCGCAGCAACCTCCTTGAAAGGATTCTCTGGGCGCGCGGCAGGGCGAGCAACGCCCCGAGCGCAGCCCACCAAGCGCAAACGGCGAACAGAAACAGGGGCGGGATGATCGTGTTGAGCGCGCTTCTCTGCACGAACAAAAGCGCCGCGCTTGCCCCGCCGGCGATCATTATTATCAGGTACAGCCAGTAGGCGTCTATCGGGCTGTTGTCGACCTGCCTGATTTTGAACTTGCCGACGTAGAGCGGGATTACCATCGTTATGAGCGGGAGGAAGAACAGTCCTGCGATAGCCTCGGTCTCAAAGAATATCTTTGTTGGGCTGCCGGTCTTTGGAGCCCAGCCGTTCGTGGTCACAAAAATGGCGTAGATGAAATTCACCGCGAAGACCAAAACAAATATTTTCAAAATGACACCTGGCCGAGATTCCAGTTTGGCAGGTTCTTTTGATATCTTTTCGAGTTCCTCTTTCGGCGGGACCAACAATGTCCTTCTGAGCAGCCTTTTGTGGTAAAAGGGTTTCAAAAAGTATCCAATCACGAACCCGCCGAACACTATCGTGAACAAGAAACCTGCGGGAATCCAAATCAGCGAGCTCGATATCATGAGCGATAACAAGATTACTATCGACCCAGACGGCCGATAGCCGTTCAAGTAAAGCTCGGTCGCGAGATAGCAGAAGACGAAAATCAAGGGGACGAGCACGAATGCGATGAGGTTCATTATTTTTTTATCGACCATGCGATCCCGTTCGTAAACAATCAAAGCAAACTTTTCAATTCGACACCGAGTTCATTGGCGAATTTTTCTATCTCGGACCAGGCCGCATCCCCGATCGTGATGCCTTCAGCCAAGTTTTTGGTGCGAGTCTTCTGCTCGGGTTCCCCAGGTATCATTATTTCCTTCACGTTCGGCGCCTTATTCGAGGATTTTATCTCTTTGATGTATTCATTCGTGCGCTCCTTGAATTCTTTCGTAGATGCGAAGACGTCCGGGTTTATCACGATCATGAAATCTCCCTTTGTAGAATATCCTTTCACGGGTTCAAGCGTTCCATCCACTCCTTTCCCAAGCCCGGCGCCGACTAGCGAACCCGCGAGCAGCTCCATCGCGAAAGCCAGAGCGTACCCCTTCGGACCGCCGAACGGGCTCAACGCTCCCTTCAGGCCTTCGGACGGGTCGGTGGTTGGCCGCCCTTCGCTGTCTACAGCCCAGCTTTCGGGGATTTTCTGACCATTCTTCATTGCATCAACGAGCTTGCCCCTCGCCGCGACGCTCATCGCCATGTCCAGGATCGCGGGAGGCTCCGTGGGGAAGCCCATCGCAAGAGCGTTCGTCCCCAGCAGAGGCTCGACGCCTCCCCAAGGATGGACCAGGGCATCGGTGGTTGTTGTCACAATCCCGATCATTCCATCGCGCACAGCCATCTCCACGTAGTAACCGGCGATCCCGAAGTGGTTGGTGTTGTTCACACCGACGGCACCAACGCCCACTTTCTTGGCTTTCTCGATAGCCGTCTGCATCGCCTTTGCAGCGACGTAGTGCCCTAGGCCGTGGCCGCCGTCCAGAAGTGCCGTCGCCGGCGTCTCCTTGACTATCTTCACTTCGGCGTTCGCGACGATTGTCCCGCGCTTCAATGCGTTCAGGATGTATGGCAAGCGAAGCAAACCGTGAGACGCGAAGCCGCGCACGTCGCCCTCGGCAAGAACCTCGGCCGTGAACCTCGCCTGTTCATTCGGCACGTTCATTTTTTCCAAGAGAGCGACAATCACTTTTTTCTCTTGCTCAAACGTAATCTTCATCTTGACCCAATTCATTTTTGTCAAGGGATTTATATTGCTACCCAGAGAATGTCTGTGAGGTTGGAAAATGGTCAAGACTGCGATCGTTGTGTTGGTGGTCGAAGGCATCGTCGTCGCAGGAGCAGGCGCTTATTTTGTAGTTTCAGGACCCAGCGCGACATCGTTGCCGCCAAGCGGGTTCTCCCAGACGAACCAGACGACATCCTCAGGCAACACAATCACAACTTACTCGGGCTCAAGCACGGTCGATGCCGCATACTCGACGTTCAGGACGTCCATTGAGGCGCAGGGCTGGACATACAAGGAAGCCAGCGGGGCTTTCGGAGGCTACACGGGCAACATTTACGAGAAGGGCGACGATGTCCTCGTTGTCTAGGCCAGTTCAGGTTCATACGGTGAAGTGACGGTCGTCGTTATTTCCGGGCCGAGATCGGGCGGGTCTACAACTGAGAACTAGACGACTGAGAACGAGACGCAGGAAAACCAGACTTCTGAAAATCAGGAGTTGATCCTCGGCTCATACACTTACAAGTTTTACAGTTACGCTGTCGGCCCAGGGGCTTCGGGGTCCGGTTATGACGGCGTGACCTCCGCGGGGATGCCGGACATAATCAAGTTCACCGACAACACGTACCGGATGTACTACGGCGTCGCTCTGTCAACGCCGGTTTCAGGCGCAACGACAGCGATAAAGAGCGCAACTTCTTCGGACGGCGTGACTTGGACGGTCGAGTCGGGCTACAGGCTTCTCGGGGACGGCGACGGAGATTCGGGCGCAGACGGGATCCCGGCGAACGAGAAGTTGATCTCAGCGCCGAACATCATCAAGGTCTCGAACGGGACTTACCGCATGTACTATCAGGCGCAGAGCCAGGGCGCGACGCCGCCGGACTTCGTAAAGAGCGCAACTTCGACTGATGGCACGACGTGGACGCGCGAGGGAACGAGGATCGACACGGAGAACGGGAGCCAGAACCAGACGGCATTTTCGATCGCGGCGCAGACGAGCGTCATCAGGTACTCGGACAGCGATTACGTCATCCTGCTTTCCGCGAACTACCAGAAGGCGGCCACACAGCCATCCGACCTGGTGATAGGGACTTCGACGGACGGGCTCACATTCTCGAACTTTAGCGTCCTTTACACGGACGGGCACGACCCGGGCGTGGTGAATCTGGAGAACGGTTCAGGATACTGGATGTTCTTCGGCCACCTGACCGAGCGGCAGCGTGTCGCATTCTCCTCGGACGGGAGGAGCTGGCAGGCATACAGCCAGACTACCGAGACGATTCAGCAGAACAGCGCCGGGACCGAGGTCAAGGAAGTGAGCAGCACGGAGTCGCCGGCGGACAGGCAGCCTTTGGAAGTCAACGGGGAGATCTGGCTTTACATGAACTGGAACACGAGCGTTGCGCTCTTGAGACCGGTTTAGTTTTTGGAAAAATAATCTAGGTGCAGGGGAGGGCAACATCGGATGCGTTGGGTTATTTCCCTTCCTCGGCCGAGCACAGCTTCGATATCTCGCTGAAGACCTCCAGAACCCCGCTCTGCTGCGCGGCCTTCTTCGCGACTTCCGGACTCAGGCGGATGATCTCCTGTATGAAGTGGGCCACGGCCTTTTCGGCCATTTCCCTAGCCTCGTCCACTCGCAGCGCCGCATTCACGTCGCTTGGCATTGAGCATCGCATGCAGCACATCGCTCCAGGCGGGTTTTCCGGTGACGATT
>DYTO01000046.1:0-4247 GCA_020725895.1 Candidatus Hadarchaeum sp.
TTCAGCAGAGTCTGCGACTACAACATGAAACGCCTATGCTACCTACGTTACCTCAAGGGGCTCGCCGTGCCATGGGGGAATAGTTAGCTTTTTGTCCCAAAGCCGGCCTTGGTCTCGACAGCCTCTTGCCTACTCCTGCTTGGACTCTTCGCCAGATGAGGCCCTGGCCTGCTTCTTCTCTTCGGGCTTCTTGTGCGGCGTCTGCTCCTCTTGCGGCTTGTCCGCCTTCACAAGCTCGAGCTCGGCCGGCTCTTCCCTAGGCGCTCCCTCTTCCGGGAACATCTCCAGGTAGAGGCTCTTGAGCTCCTTCTCCTTCTCTTTCACCGCTTTCACGGGCGGCCTCTTCATGCTCAAGCTTACGCCGGCTTCGGCCAGCTCCCTCTTTGACCTGGCGACCTTCGCGGCCCTCAACTGCTGCCTGGCCCTCATCATTGTCTTTCCGGTTTTCCTCGTCATACGTCGAACCAAAAAATAATTATACAAGCTGCCTTATAACTAAGTAGTGATGTCTGGGGGTAGAACTGGTCCGGGCTCATCGGAAATCGAGGCGATTCTAGGCGAGATCAAGCGCATCCGCCGACAACTTGATGAATTGGAGCGGGACGTGCTGTCAACGTTCGGCAACGTCGACACCGAGAAACTGATTGAAAAGTACAGAAGGGAAATTGCTCCTTCAGTTTTCGTCGACGTTTTGGAGTGATTTTTTCCTCTTTCAAGGTTAGGGCGGCTGTTGCAGCCAGTACTCCGACTCCTTCTTCACTTCCTTCCAGTACTGGTTGAACCCGTCCAGGCTCAGATGGTAGAACCTCTTGCCCTTGATCCGGCGCGCCGACACCATTCCCAGATCCCTCATCGGCCTCAACAACACGTAGAAATGTTTCTTCCCTCTCGCGGTGTTCAGGTCTATCCCCAGCACCACCGCCAACTCCTCTATCGTTTTTTGGTCTTCCCTCAGCGCCCTCAGCACTTTCACCGCTTCCGGCTTCAGCGCCGAGCTCTTCGGGTGGTTCCCGTACGCCAACTCCATTATTCGCTCTGGACCTCTATCTTCCATATCATCACCTTTCCAAGGTAATTTCTACTTCATACTAAGTAATCTAGACTATATAAACCTTATGGTGGGTAATTCAAAGAGCCTTCAAAGGTGTTTTATGCTTCAGGGTGCCGATTTCGGCCCACCCTACATTCCCTTTTACAGGGTAACTAGCCCATTTCATGCACATATTTTGGCACAACTTTGCCGAAGAAAGCGATCTCCTATTGGGTTTGTCCTTCTTGAAAGCTCACGTAGGCCTCGGGCGGAAGGCCCATGACCTCGGCCAGGATGTTATCCACCCTGGTTGACATCTTTCTCGCCAAAATGGAGATATTTTGGGGGTATCCTTCGAAATATGACTTTAATTTTTCCTTTATTTCGTTATACTGCTTGGCTATGGCCTCTTTATCCCTTTCAGGCTTGAGTTTACCCTTCACTTCCTTATCGTAGACCTGGTCAATCATGCCATCAAGCTCGGCCAAGGCCACGATCCTGGTAAATCCGTCCACCAAATCGGCAACTATTCGCCCAATTTCCGTCAATTTAACAAGTTTTATTCGCCCAGTTTCTTCAAATTGGACTAATTTAATCTCTTTTAGTTTATTGAGCGTCTTTAAAGTATGTGAATAGGTACTATCTATGTTTTTAGATATCGTTGTCTGATTTAATGGTTTATCTTGCTCCTTCATAAAAATTAATACGTTTACTGGCTTTTTTTGCAAAAATATGTTCTCTTCAGTCTTTTTTTCTTTCGGAATTTCAATCACCGCCAATATTATATACTGTAAAATATCTATTTAAATATATCTATTGTTAGAAATATATTTAGTAGTATATATTAACTGCTCGCACAGTATTATTAATAATAACCGGCGGGCCGGGGCCAAAAGAAAAGTTTATGAAGAGAGAAACAGAGTCGGACGTCGGAGTGAGAGAATGGAGAACGTGAAAAGACCGAAGATTGTCGTAAGGCCTCCGGGTCCGAAGGCGAAAAAGTTCATTGAAAGAGATGGGAAGGTGATGTCCCAGTCGCTGACGAGGACCTCGCCGCTGGTCGGGGTCGACGAGAGCGGGGTCTGGGTGAAGGACATCGACGGCAACATATTCATGGATCTCGGCTCCGGGATCGCCGTGACGAACGTCGGGCACAAGCACCCGAAAGTGGTCGAGGCGATCAAGAGGCAATCGGACAAACTGATATTCCTGAACAGCTGCGACTACTTCACGCTGCCGCAAGTCGAGCTGGCCGAGCGCCTCTGCCAGGTAACGCCCGGCAATTTCGAGAAGCGCGTCTTCATGGGGAACTCCGGCGCGGAGGCTGTGGAGGCCGCCCTGAAGATAGCGCAGTGGCACACGCGCAATTTCTATGTCATAGGATTCATCGGCGGGTTCCACGGTAGGACGATGGGTTCCCTGCAACTCACGACCACTTCTGTCGGGGCGCGCCGCCACTTCAAGGGGATGATGCAGGGGGTCTTCCACGTCCCGTACGCGTACTGCTACCGCTGCCCGTTCAAGCAGGAGTACCCGGACTGCGGCATGTGGTGCGTGAATTACATCGAGGAGATCATGCTGAAGAAAGTGATCCCGCCCGACGACCTCGCATGCATGGTGGTCGAGCCGATTCAGGGCGCGGCAGGCTACATAGTCCCGCCCGACGATTACCTGCCGGCGCTCGCGAAGCTATGCAAGAAGAATGGTATAATCTTCGTAGACGATGAGGTCCAGAGCGGCTTCTGCAGGACAGGCAAGTGGTTCGCGTGCGAGCACTCGGAGGTGGAGCCAGACATCATCACAGTTTCGAAAGCCATCGCTGGAGGCCTTCCGTGCGGTGCGGCGATTGCGCGCAAGGAGCTGATGGACTGGGACCCGGGCGCGCACGAGAACACGCTTGGCGGCAGTCCAGTCGTCTGCGAAGCGGCGCTAGCGGTCCTCGACATCCTGAAGGAGGAAAAGCTCGACAAGAACGCCGAACAGGTCGGAGGCTTCCTGCTGAAGCGCTTCAGGGAGATGGCAGAGTCGCACGAGATCATCGGTGACGTCCGCGGCAAGGGGTTGATGATCGGGATAGAGTTCGTGAAGGACAGGCGCACGAAGGAGTACGCGACGGAATTCCGTAACAAGTTGCTGGACGAGGCGTTCGAGCGTGGCCTGATGCTCCTGGCGGCCGGCCCGACATCTCTGAGACTCGCTCCCCCCCTCGTGTTGACGAAGGAGCAGGCGGAAGTGGCGCTCGAGATTTTCGAGGAGTCACTTAAAAAGGTTGAAAAGGGAAGCCCATAGTTATTTGGGTGAACCTAACGCTAGAAACACTCGTATCTCTCTCGTACATACTAGTTTTGGTTTTCATAGGGATAGGTCTCAGGGTAGTTTCCGAGCGAGTTCCAAAATTTGGCAAGCCGTTGAAAAGGACATTCGATTACCTGAACGGTTTGGTGATATGGGTCATCCTCCCCCTGGTTGTTTTCGTTTCGATAGCGAGGTACACGGGCGGCGAGCTCTGGGGCTTCATAAACGCTTTCATCCTCGCGTTCCTGACACTGGGCGTCTGTTTCGTCGCGAGCGTGGCCCTGTCGCACAGGGCGAAGGATGACAGGAACAAGACGATCGCGCTCGCCCTGAACTCGGGCTTCATGAACGTGACGTACCTCGGCTTCCCGGCAGTCTATGTCATGCTGGTCCCGAAGATGGGCCCGGATGCGATGGCGGCGGCCGCGTTTTACGCCATGGGCATCGGGATACCGAACATAATTTTCGGGACGATGCTCGCGTCTACTGCGGCTAAGAAGAAAATCACTTCCAGAATGGTGATAATGAAAATCCTCACATTCCCGGCCGCGTTCGCGCTCGTGGCCGCGCTCCTATTCGTGGGTTTCAACGCGCCAATCCCGACGGCGGTCAACCAGACATACAACGCATTTTTGGCGCTGCCGTTTTTCGCCATCATGCTCATCGTGGTCGGCTACCAGGTCCCGATAGTCAACCCGCGCAAGTATTTCGGCGAGTTGATGACGGTCGGCGCATTCAGGTTCCTGATAAGCCCGCTGCTAACTTTCGTGGTGATCGCTTTGCTCGGGCTCGACATCGTCACGGACAAGACCCCGAAGCCGTCCCTCATCCAGTCTGCGATGCCTCCGGCGGTATTCAACATGATCCTGGCCACGAAATACAAGCTCGACACGAAACTGTACGGTGCGCTGGTGTTCTACCT
>DYTO01000046.1:4257-6812 GCA_020725895.1 Candidatus Hadarchaeum sp.
TGACGCTGTTTTCGCTTCTGGTTGTCCTGCCTGTGCTTTCCTTCTTCCTCGTCAGATAGGTTTGCCGGCCTTTTCGAAAGGAATCTCGTCGCGCAAAAGGGACTTTAGGATACACGGCAGCTCGTGAACCTCAACCCTCACCTGCTTGGTCGAGTCGCGGTCCCTGATCGTGACGGTCAGGTCCTGCAATGTCTGGTGGTCCACCGTCACGCAGTACGGCGTCCCGATCTCGTCTGCCCTTGAGTATCTCCGACCAACCGTGCCGGAGGCGTCGTATTCCGCGGCCAGGCAATCGGCTTTCAATGCCTTCTCGACTTCAATGGCCTTTTCCGGAAGGCCATCCTTGTTCAGGAGCGGGAAGACCCCGACTTTCACGGGGGCGAGATCTTTTTTCAGCTTCAGGATTTTTCGTTTCCCGTCCGTGGTGTAAGAGTGCTCGAGCACGCAGTAGAACGGCCTGTCTATCCCGTAAGACGGCTCTATCACGTGGCAGACCACCTTCTTTTTCTTCTCCTCTATGAAAGCGGAGAGGTCCTCGCCGCTTGCCTTGGCGTGGCTCACGAGGTCGTAGTCCGAGCGGTAGGCCAGCCCGGTGACCTCCACCCAGCCGAATCGCTCCGTCAGGATCTCGGCGTCCCAGGTCTCGCTCGAGTAATGCGCGCGCTGCCGCGGGTTCTGCTCGCGGAACCTGATGGCCGCAGGCGGGATTCCAATGCCGAGGAGGAATCTTTGCGTCAGGGCGAGATAGTAAGCCATGATCTCGTTGCAAATTGTTTTTTTGTCGACGGCGGTTTCGGCAACGACTTCCGTCAGCTTCTCGTTGCCAGCGATTTGGTCCTTCGACAGCCAGAGATTCAGATGGTCGTGAGCGACGTCAGAGAATTTCGGGTGCTTCGGGTCTTCTGGGTCGAAAAACACCTCAGCCTCCGCCATCGTGAACTCGCGCAGCCTTATCATCCCCTGCCTGGGCGAGATCTCGTTCCTGTAACCTTTTCCTATCTGGACGACGCCCATCGGGAGCTTTCCGCGGGCGTGCCTGAACAGCCTCTTGAAATCTATGAATATCCCCTGCGCGGTCTCTGGACGCAGGTAGCCGACCCTCTTGCTCCCGGGGCCGATCGCAGTCTTGAACATCGCGTTGAAATCGAAAACTTCCCCGAACTCCCCGGCGCAGTCAGGGCACCTGATCCCATCCTGTTTGATGACTTCCTGCATCTTCTCCTTTCCCAGCCCCTCGACATCTTGGCCGGTCTTATCCTTTATCAAGTCGGTTGCCTTGAACGCCGACCCGCATTTCTTGCATTCGACCATCGCGTCGGTGAAGTGGTCCACGTGGCCGCTCGCCTTCAGCACCTCATGTGGCGTGAGCGTCGGCGAGTCTATCTCCAGGAACCCCTCGCCGCAGACGTAGATGTCGCGCCACTTTTTGATAATGTTGTTCTTCATGGCCGAGCCCAATGGCCCGAAATCGTAGAAGCCCGCCGCCCCGCCGTATATTTCAAACGAAGGCCAGATGAAGCCCCGGCGCTTCGCCATTTCCATGAGTTCAGTTTCCTGGGTTTTTGTCACGATATCTCCGCAATTTCAACTATTTCCAAGCCTAAAAATTTACTGAACTGTGGCCCGGCGGGTCGACCGGGCGGGGCCGATTGATTTGTTATCGTTTTTTAACAAGGAGAGTAAAATGCGGAGGCAAATGTATGAGTACACAGATTTTCCCAAACCGAGCAACATCGGCCCGCGCGTGTTAGGGTGTTTTATCGTCGTGGCGATAATTGTTGCGATCACATTTTCAATCTGGTTCATTGCGAACCGTCAGCCCGCGGCGACAAACGAATTCTCCAGTTGGGGATTCGAGCTGCGGGTTCCGGAGGGTTGGGAAACCAAACCCGCGGTTATCGGACAAACAGACGCGTATAAACTTTTGAGCAAAAACTACAAAGACAATAGAAATGGTGATGGAGATATTTTGGTATGGGCGTTCAAAAATAGGTACTGGGGCGAACTAGATAACTCTACCTTTGGTTTCCAAAAATGTTTGATAATCTCGATAACTTTGTTGAATATGCAAAGGAAAGTTATTATGAATCTATGGAAAACGAAGGATTAAGGCTGGTGGATTATCAACAAAATTGTTGCGAAGTGGGCGGAGAGGATTGGATAGAATGGATCGCGAATGTCTACCTTTTTAGTTTCGGTCCGAGTGCGCCCGCAATAGGGTCCATAAAAACTTTGGTTTTTCCAGGGGAGAAAATGTCGATAACGTGTATCTTTTGAGGTTCAGCGCCCCGTATCTCGATGTTACAACTGGCCTGACGATATCCGAGTATTACGATATTTTAAGCGAGTTTGATAACATGGTCCTTAGCTTCAAGTTCACGTGATCTTAGAAAAGCGCCCTGAGCAAGTCAACGTCGCGGACGGTACCCACGAGCTTTTCGTCAGATAGGATAAAGACCTGCTCCACCTTTTTCTGCTTCATCAACTGGGCAGTCTTGCTGACGCTGCTCTTTTTCGCGACCGTGACCAGTTCCGCGGTGATCACGTCCTTGACT